>JALQWD010000161.1 GCA_023260175.1 Candidatus Nanopelagicaceae bacterium
TCAGCTATCACCGGTGCAATCGGCGCACTTCGCGGCCCTAAACATGGCGGCGCTAACGAGGTTGCACTTGAAATCCAAGAACGCTACGCAGGTCCTGATGAAGCAGAGGCAGACATTCGTAAACGTGTGGAATCCAAAGAGGTTGTGATTGGTTTTGGCCATCCGGTTTATACAATCGGAGATCCGCGTAACCCAATCATCAAAGATATAGCCAATGAACTCTCTTCGGATAATCGAGTTTTATTTGAAATTGCAGAGCGATTAGAAACTGTGATGTGGGATCTAAAGAAGATGTTCCCAAATTTGGATTGGTTTAGCGCAGTTGCTTATAACGCCATGAAGATTCCAACCGCATTCTTTACACCAATCTTTGTTATCTCTCGTATTACCGGATGGTCTGCGCACGTAATCGAACAACGCGCTGACGGCAAGATCATTCGCCCATCTGCAAATTACAACGGCCCAGAAGATTTAAAGTTCACAAAAATAGAGGAGCGCTAATTGTCATCGCATATCGTTAAATCAAATCAACCTTATGATCAGGAAATTCAAGATATTGTTGATTACGTTCTTAACTATGAAGTGAAATCAGAACTTGCATACAAGACCGCATGGTCTGGAATGTTAGACACCATTGGCTGCGGCCTTGAATCACTTGAATATGCAGCTTGCACCAAATTGCTTGGACCACTCGTACCTGGAACCAAAGTTGAAAACGGAGTTCGTGTTCCGGGAACTAATTACGAATTAGATGTTGTTCAAGGCGCATTTAATATCGGTACCGCGATTCGCTGGTTAGATTTTAATGACACTTGGCTTGCAGCAGAGTGGGGACATCCAAGCGACAACTTAGGTGGAATCTTGGCTGTTGCTGATTGGCTAAATCGCAGCGGACAGAAGCAGTTAACGGTTAAAGATGTTTTAACTGCAATGATTAAAGCCCACGAAATTCAAGGTTGCATTGCACTTGAAAACTCATTTAATAAAGTCGGTCTAGATCACGTGATCTTGGTAAAAGTTGCTTCAACTGCCGTTGTCTGCCAGATGATGGGGCTAGATCGCGAACAAACTTTGGCAGCGGTCTCACTTGCTTGGGTTGATGGACAATCACTTCGCACTTATCGCCACTATCCAAATGCCGGCTCACGTAAGTCTTGGGCAGCGGGCGATGCCACGTCTCGTGCAGTACGTATTGCGCTAATGGCAAAGGTCGGCGAAATGGGCGTTCCATCAGTATTAACCGCTAAAACTTGGGGCTTCTACGATGTCTCATTTAAAGGCAATCACTTTATTTTCCAGCGCCCCTATGGCAGCTATGTAATGGAGAACGTGCTCTGGAAGATCTCTTTCCCAGCAGAGTTCCATTCACAGACCGCCTGCGAAGCGGCTTTCACTCTGCACCAGTGGATGAAGGCAAATGGCAAGAGCAGTGATGACATCAAGAAGATCACTATTCGCACACATGAAGCTTGTATCCGAATCATCGACAAGAAGGGTCCGCTTAACAACCCTGCTGATCGTGATCATTGCATTCAATACATGGTTGCAGTGCCACTGATTTTCGGTCGATTAACTGCAAAAGATTACGAAGATGAAATTGCGGCAGATCCAAGAATTGATGCGCTACGCGAGAAAATGGTCTGCGTTGAAGATACTCAGTACACCGCCGACTATCACGATCCAGAGAAGCGCAGTATTGCCAATGCGATGACAATCGAATTTAACGATGGCAGCAAGAGCGATGAGATTGCGGTCGAATATCCAGTAGGCCATAAGCGTCGCCGCGAAGAGGGTCTGCCGTTACTAGAAGCAAAGTACAAAACTAACTTGCGTAGAATTTTCGATGACGCTCAAGTAGCGAAAATTGAGGCTGCGACTTTGAATTATGAGTCACTTCTTTCTATGCGCGCCGATGACTTCTTGTCACTTTTCGTGAAGAATTAATGCATGATCTTTGGCCTACTCTTTATGGCGCTTTTTGCAGCGTTGCTCTTCTTTGCAGCAATCGGCATAAAGGTGACGGTTGAAAAACATCAAGATTCACATGCCTTAGATTTTGTCCGCGACATATTGAAATATATCGCGCTCTTTCTGGCTGTTTTCTTTACTAGCTTTGGTCTATCAGGGCTCTTGGCTCAAGCAATTGATCCAAACGATGTAGTTTATTTTTCAAAGGAAGATACCGCTCGTTGGTTATCTTTTGTAGTTGTTGGTATACCGGTAGTTGTCGCAATCTCAAGATGGGTTAAAAGATCATTTACTAAAAATCTAGAGGAAAGCTTCCAGCCGGCTTGGCAGCTCTATCTACTTTTCGCCACAACTTTCTCTTTTGCAATCTGGTTCTTATTCTTAACTGGATCTCTAACTGTTTTGGCAGGGGAGCAATACAACCCAAAGGGGATTGCTTCCGGTCTCATTGCCTTTATCTTCTGGCTAATTCATTTGAAATTGATCTCTCTGCACCGCTCGCTTTTAATTAACTTACATCGCTTTATCGGTTGGTTTGCAGGCATTACTGGCGGGGTAGTTGCGGCAATTAGCCTGCTAGATGTTGCAATTAGCAAGGTCGGCGGAATTGATACTGGCCGTTTTCAGCTGCAGGAAGCAATCATTACTCTGGCAATCTCTGCGCCAACAGCGATCTTTTACTGGCAGAACTTTGAAAGTAATGCAACGCCGCTAGAAGCTCGCGTTTATCGAACCTTTGCTGGGCAAGCAATACCTGCGCTATTTGCCACAATTGCCGCAACATTTACCGTAAATACTGTGATCACTTGGGCAACTGGCGGCGATGCATATTGGCATGATGTACCAAGCACCACTGCAACGGCGCTTCTGCTTGCAGTTGTTATTGCTTACTTTAAGAAGTTGGTTGCAGGTTACGAACGTGATGACATAACCCGCGTCTTTCAATATTTGATTAGCGGTATGGCGATGTTTGGAATTGCAATTGCAACAGGTGCGTTGGTCGCTGGCTTGCTTGATACCACTGACAATAACGATGCGATTATTTTTGGAGTTTCGTTGTTAATTACAACTCTGCCAACTTGGTTTATCACTTGGCGTAAATGCCAATTTGCTTTGGCGATTGAATTTGAAGCAGAGCACCATGCTCCGGTTAGACGTTTCTATTTATATGCGATGATCGGCGTGCCAACTATTGTGGCAATCGGCGCATCAGTCTTTGTGGTATTTACATTCTTTAAGGCGTTGCTAATTGGCGGCCTTGATCGAATTCAATTGAGCACACCGCTTGGTATTCTAATTAGCACTGCGCTAGTTGCGCTTTACCATCTACGTATTCAGAGAAGAGAAGCTGAATAATTAATACTCGCTTAAATTAATTTAGGGGAACGCGGATCTTGCTACCTGCAGATAAATCGCTAGAGCTAAGTCCATTTACCTTAATGATCTGATCTACCAATTCGCGCACGTCGCCGCCATCGTTAAGCGCCTTTGCAACCGACCAGATGGTTTCTCCTGGCGCTAATGTGACGACAACATATGAGTTAGCTTTTGTCGGAACATCCTTTGAACCAGCGCCTGCCTGCATTGCAAAGCCTGCACCAAATACAGTAGTCAGAGAGAGGACCACGAGGAAGCGAGCAAGACGGATATTTGCTCTACGGCTTCTTTTCATTTGACGGTTATTGCTCATGGTCTCTTACTCCTATTTAGGAGCCTTGGGGAAGGCTGCTAGTTCTTTTAACTACTTTCGAACACCTGTTCGAATAAGAGAACAATAAAGGACCCCTACGACAAAGGTCAAGAAATTTTCGAACAAATGTTTGATTTTTTTCCCCGCCTGTGCCACCCTTAAGCCATGACTGCTGCTAAGCCATCAAAAGACTCTAGGGACCCATCAGGCCTATCTGCGCGCCAGGTAAAGATTCTCTCCGCAATCCAGGAGGGCATCCAGAACAACGGCTACCCGCCATCAATCCGCGAAATCGGTGAGGCAGCGGGTCTCTCAAGCTCAGCCTCGGTTCAGTACCAGCTAAAGGCGCTCGAAGAGGCGGGCTTTATCCGCCGCGATGCATCCCTGGGTCGCGCCATCGAAGTAGTCGAATCAGATTCCAATGTAATTGCAGATCGCTCTCGTCAGATCCCTCTGGTCGGCCGTATTGCAGCCGGTGGACCAATCTTGGCCGAACAGCACATCGAAGAGACTTTCCCGCTACCAGAATCAATCGTCGGTAGCGGGGATTTATTTATGCTTAAAGTTGTTGGCGATTCAATGATTGAAGCTGCAATCTGCGATGGCGATTATGTTGTTATCCGTTCGCAAAAGACCTGCGAAAAGGGCGAAATCGTTGCAGCGATGATTGATGGCGAAGCAACCGTAAAAACATTCACTCGCAAAGAGGGCCACATCTGGTTAATGCCAGCCAACCCTGATTATCAGCCAATCAGTGGCGATAACTGCGAAATCCTCGGCAAAGTCACTGCCGTACTTCGTAGCGTTCGCTAATTAGCAGAAATTAACTTATAGCCTGCAGCTTTAACTGCGCTACGTGCATTATCTTCATCAATTCCGCTAACAATTGCTTTTGCATCTGCGGCTGAGACGGATTCAACAATGCCGCCAAGCTTTTCAAGTTCAGATTTCACGCGACCTTCGCAGTGTCCGCAAGTCATTCCTTCAATTTTCAGTTCCATTTATTTAACCTCAACTATTCCCATCATTCCTGTATCTTCGTGATCCAAAATATGGCAGTGGTAAACAGTCTTGCCACCGAAATCTGCAAAATTCAATCTGATTCGAACCTTCGCACTAACCGGAATTTCAACCGTATCTTTCCAACCAGGATCTGGTTTTCCATCACCGCGATCTATTACTTGAAAAGCCCAAGCATGTATATGAAATGGATGCGCCATATGAGAAGTATTTGTAATAACCCACTCTTCGACGGTGTCTAATTTTGCTTTCATATTTACTTTATTGGGATTGAATGTTTCGCCATTAAATTTAAATGACATTCCGCTTTGAGTAATACTCATGTACTTAGTAATTGAAGCTTTTAACGCTGGAATTGCTGCAAATTTAGGGGCAATAGCCTTTGCGCCATCTGTATTCAAGGTTGCAATTGCATTACCGTCATGGCGCAAAGTTAGAGCGCCAGAGCCCTTAGGAACCACAAGTACTTCATATCTCTGACCCGGAGTAATACTTAACTTCTTTAGCGCATAAGGTTTTACTCGACCGCCATCAGTTCCGACTACCAAGAATTCGGCGTTATCTAACGATAAATTTAAGAAAAGCGAAGGCGAAGCATTTACTAATCGCCAATGTTCAGGTGCACCTTTCTTGGCTGAGATTGTTGGTTTTAGTTGACCATTAATAAGTAAGTAATCGCCAATACGCCCATGCATTTGATCCATCATGCTGGTAGCCATTACCGCATCAGTGGTACCGATTTTAGGATCCGCAAACACCAAAACACGATCTGTAGCAGCAGCTAATTGCTTATCGCTTTCACCTTCGATAATTATGGCGCCGGCTAGCCCTGCAGATAATTGCTTTGCCACAAATTCATGATGATGTGGGTGGTACCAAAAAGTTCCAGGTTCTTGATCTTTGCGGATTTTGAA
>JALQWD010000041.1 GCA_023260175.1 Candidatus Nanopelagicaceae bacterium
TACGTTCCATTCGTTATCAAATTGCTGCGGTGCAAAGTAGCCAGGTTCTTTGCCCAAACGACGGCACTCTTCGAGCGCTTCGTTAACATGGAAATCACCGATGGTGCGAACTTCAGCGCCGAAAGCTTTTGAAATTGCAACGCGCTCTTGCGAAAGACCTGTTGGCATGACAACCAACATCTTGTAACCCTTAACTGCAGCAACCATTGACATCGCGTTACCGGTATTGCCAGATGAAGCTTCAACAATTGTGTCGCCAGGCTTTAAGAGACCTTCTTTTTCAGCGCGTTCGATCATGTACTTAGCAATACGAGCTTTAATTGAGCCAGATGGATTTAGATATTCCATCTTTACCCAGATGCCTTCAATATTAATTAAAGGGGTATTGCCGATCGCATCAAGAATGGTCTTCATAGCGCGAAATGGTACGTAAATAGCGTTCCACTTACTAGAACTGAAGTCCTACATGATGGAATTTATTTAACGAACACCGGGACGTTATCTACGGTTACTTTGACCTTAGCGCCTGGAGTTAAGCCCGCTGCATCCTGCGCATCCATCTGCGCGGTAATACGTGTGCCATCTTCAGCGGTCGCCATTACTCGACAGATAGAGCCAAGAAATGAAGTCGCGATTACTGAAGCGTTGCCAGATGCGCTGCTCTTAAGAGTAATTAACTCTGGACGAATTAACGCAGTGCCAGAGCCAGATGAAACCGAACCAGGAAGTGTTGAAAGCTCAGTGCCGAATGCTCCGAACTTTCCGCCCTTAACATCTACAGAGATTTGATTGGTTAGACCAACGAACTCTGCAACGAATGCAGTCTTTGGACGATCATAAAGTTCTGCTGGAGCTGCAATTTGTTCTAGAACACCAGCGCGCATAACGCCAACACGATCGGCAATTCCGAGTGCTTCTTCTTGATCATGTGTAACGAAGAGAGTTGTAGTACCAAGCTCTAATTGGATACGACGAATCTCTTCGCGTAACTGTGTACGTACCTTTGCATCAAGAGCAGAAAGTGGTTCATCCAATAGAAGCACCTTTGGAGAAATTGCTAATGCGCGAGCCAACGCAATACGTTGCTGCTGTCCACCTGATAGTTGATGTGGGTAGTGATTGGCGTGGGTTGCAAGACCAACTAACTCAAGAAGTTCCATTGAGCGGTTCTTGCGAACATCTGCTGCAGTCTTGTGTGCCTTTAACTTCAAACCATATTCAACGTTGTCGCGAGCTGTCATATGTGGGAATAATGAATAAGCCTGGAAGACCATACCCATTCCGCGCTTATTTGCTGCAAGGTTTGTAATCTCTTTGCCATCGACAATGATCTGTCCGCGATCTAAATCTTGTAGACCAGCAAGTGCGCGTAGCGCAGTGGTCTTTCCGCAACCTGAAGGTCCAAGGAGTGCAACGAATTCGCCTGGTGCAATCTCAAGTGTCAGGCCATCTAGCGCCTTGACCTTTCCAAAGTGCTTAGCGATATCTAGTAGCTGTACAGCTGCTTTACTCAACTTATTTCCTTTCAAGCCACGTCAACGTCAAGAACTTCTTTTTGACGCTTCGAGTTAGGGATTATCAACAAAATTGCCAGCACCAAAAGGATTGAGGCTAGCGATACTGCAACTGCAACATTTCCGTTGGTACGACCAATTTGGGCGATAACCACCTGGAAAGTCTTGTAGTTCAAAATATTAGAGATTGTAAATTCTCCAAGTACCAATGCGATAGCGATAAATGATCCATTCAAAATACCAGTACGAAGAGTTGGCATGATTACACCTGCCATCATGCGCGGAACCGATGAGCCCAAAGTCTGCGCAGCCTCTGCCAAGGTATGGATGTCATTTGCATCCAGGCTAGCTGCGAGCGAACGGTAGGTATAAGGCAGGATCAAAACTGCATAAACCCAAGCAAGTGCAATTGGTGATTCAGTTATGTTAATTGATATCCATCGGTAAATCGGCGCAATACCAACCACGATAACAATTGCTGGAATTGCTAGAGGTATTAGACAAAGCAATTCAAGTGGACGCTTTAACTTTGGTAGTCGAAGTTCAACCCAGACAATTGTTGGCACAATAACAATCAAAATCAAAGCCATAACAATTACTGCCATCGTTAGCGATCTAATCAATGAAATTGCTAAATCTTGTTGCTGTGGAATTAGCTTCCAAGCAGAGAGTGTGCGGCCTTTTTCAAAATATGAAAATGGTTTTGTGGAGAAATCCAACATCGAGTAGAGCGGTAAAATTAAATACAAGCCGACTACCGTGATGATAAATAGTCGCCAGGTTTTTACCTTCCAAGTGCGCTTCATCGAGTTGACTCCCACTTGCTAACCTTCTTGCGAAGTAGTGAATAGAAGAACATGGCAATTGTTACTACTACCACCATCAAAAGTGAAAGCGCCTTAGCTTCACTTGGGTTTGCACCGCCAACTTCCGAGGTCAGCGCCGCACCAATTTGTAGCGGGGTAAGCAAGCTTGAGACGTTAACCAAAGTCTGTGCTGTTGCATATGCAGAGAATGAGTTAACAAAAAGTAGAAGCGCTGCACCAGCAAATGAAGGTGTTAGCACTGGAATTCCGATACGTAGCCAGAATTCAGTCATTCCGCCACCTAAAGAATCTGATGCTTCACGCCATTGCGGACGCAAGTTTTGAATAGTTGGCAAGAAGACAATAACCATCAATGGAATCTGGAAGAAGGTGTATACAACCGATAAACCATTTAATTCGTATAGCCAAGATGAATTACTTAAAAATGAATTTGGCAAATGCTTTACCGCATAACTACTTACCAAACCATTAAAACCAAATGTGGCAAGGAATGCGAAGGTCAACATAACGCCACCGAACTGCGCGAGCACAGAGCTCAAAGCGACAGAGAAACGGTAGAAGAATCCTTCTTTTTTGCCTGAGACAAGTGCCCAAGCAAATAGTCCGCCGAGAATCGATCCAGAGATTGCAGTAGTAAATGAAATCTGCATTGAATTAGCAAAGGCATTCTTTGTTACCGGATCACTAAACAAAGCTTTAAATGCTGTGGTATCCCAATTACCCTTAGGGTCTTGGAACGCGCCAAATAGAACGCTGATTGTTGGGTAAATTAGAAATAGCCCAGTGAAAGCCAGGAAGGGCAATAATCCTGCGTAATCTTTAAGTCGAGAACCGGCCCTGCTTTTGGCAGAGCCGGTTCCGATGACCTTGTTAGTCAATTGGTATTAACTCCTATAAATCCTTTCTCAAAGATTAAAGAGTAGCCCAAGCTGTCTTCAATTGCGCCTTAGCAGCAGTTGATTGATCAGCTGTTGCCTTAGATGCCTGAACCTTGCTCTTACCAATTGCTGCAATACCTGCAGCTGGAGCACGCTTGGTCTTTAGTAGCCATGTCCAAAGTGTTGGAGTTGCGCCACCTACAGCCCAAATCTTTGCTCCTGCTTCGCCAAGGGTGTATTCCATCCATAGACGTGCGCAAGCTGGGTGTGGTGCCCAAGCAGAGATTGCTGAGTTATATGTTGAGCCAACTGCAGCTGGTGTGAACATCTTCCATGTCTTACCTGCAGCAGCGAACTTCTTTGCAATGCCAGCTGAGATGTAACCGTTATCGATTACAACTGGAGTCTGACCTGATGCAATTGTTGCTTCTGTTGGGTTTACAAGTACGAAGTTACCTGCAGCCTTAAGCTTCTTGAACCAGTTAATAGCTGGAGTTACATCGTCAAATGAGCCGCCAAGAGCCTTGTTAATCATGAACACGCCATTTAGACCTGCAGATGAAACGTTTGGATCTCCGTTAAGAGTTACCTTGCCCTTGAAGGCTGGCTTGAATAGATCATCAAGCTTGGTGATTGTGCCAAGTGATCCGTCATAACCAATAGTCATTGTTCCGGTGTAGTTAGGTGTGTACTCTGCAGAAGGAACTGCACTTGCACCTAGATTGTTAGCCCAGTTACGTACTTTGTATGGAGCAAAAGTTCCAGTTCCAAGGTACTTATCTGCAACTGCTAAGCCGATATCAAATACGTCTGGTGAACGGTTAGTTCCCTTTAGGCGATTTGCGGCATCGATTTCATCCTGTGATGAACCCTCTGGATCAGCTTCGTCGACCTTCACGCCGTACTTCTTCTTAAATCCTTCAATCATGTCACCATAGTTTGCCCAGTAATGTGGCAATGCGATGACGTT
>JALQWD010000081.1 GCA_023260175.1 Candidatus Nanopelagicaceae bacterium
GAATGGTCGTGTCCGTAATCAGATTCGGCTGGCTCGTGATGCCCTGAAAATTGTTCGAAGAGGTGAAGTGCAAAGAATCCGCCGATGATTGCTACAGATACTGCGGGAACATGTAGTAACTCAGTTGATGATTCATGGAAAACTTCAGGAATTAATTCAAAAAATACTAAGCCCAACAATAAGCCAGCAGAAAGTCCAAGAATTAAATGGAGCCGATCTCTTGATTTAACGGCAATGAATCCACCCAGAGTGGTGGCCAAGGCGGTGATAAGTGCCAGTGCAAGTGCGTTCATATGGAGATCCTAACATAAATGAAAATGATTTTCATTTTCATTAATAGGCTCGCCAGGCTTAATTCCCGCGTGCTTTAGACTTGATCCCTGGTCTAGCACGCCGCTAGCACCGCCGACAGCCAGCCGGATGGGAGAAGTTCACATGGCCGCAGATCGTTTAGAAAATATTGTCAGCCTCGCAAAGCGTCGAGGTTTTGTATTTCCCTCTTCCGAAATTTACGGTGGGCTTCGCGCATCCTGGGATTACGGCCCACTTGGCGTGGAAGTTAAGAACAACGTCAAGCGTCAATGGTGGAAATCAATGGTGCAAGGTCGCGAAGATGTTGTAGGCCTCGATTCTTGCGTGATCTTGGCAAAAGAAGTTTGGGAAGCATCTGGCCACGTTGCCACATTCTCTGATCCACTTACTGAGTGCACCGCTTGCCATAAGCGTTATCGCGCAGATCATTTAGAAGAAGCATTCGAAGCAAAACATAAGCGTCTGCCATCTTCTCTCGAAGAGATCAATTGCCCAGCTTGTGGCAATAAAGGTCAATTTACTGCACCAAAGAATTTCTCTGGTCTTTTAAAGACTTACCTAGGACCAGTTGAAGATGAGAGCGGACTTGCATATCTCCGCCCAGAAACAGCTCAAGGCATCTTTATTAATTACGATCAAGTTCAAACAACAGCCCGCAAGAAGCCGCCATTTGGAATTGGCCAGATTGGTAAATCTTTCCGCAACGAGATTACTCCAGGTAACTTTATTTTCCGCACTCGTGAATTCGAACAGATGGAGATGGAATTCTTTGTAGTTCCAGGAACCGATGAAGAGTGGCATCAATATTGGATCGATACACGCTTGGCTTGGTATACCGGTTTGGGAATTAATCCGGATCGCCTACGTATTTATGAACATCCAAAAGAGAAGCTCTCACATTATTCAAAGCGAACAGTAGATATCGAATATAAATTTGAATTCTCTGGCACCGAATGGGGCGAGCTAGAAGGCATTGCTAACCGCACCGATTACGACCTTAAGGCGCACTCAGCAGCAAGTGGAAAAGAACTTTCTTTCTTCGATCAAGAGAGGAACGAACGTTGGACACCATTTGTTATCGAACCTGCAGCAGGTGTTGATCGTGCAACTTTAACTTTCTTGATGGATGCATACACCGAAGATGAAGCGCCAAATTCAAAGGGCGAAATGGAGAAGCGCGCAGTGATGAAATTAGATCATCGCTTAGCGCCAATCAAAGTTGCAGTTCTACCTCTTTCACGTAACGCTGATTTATCGCCGAAAGCACGCGATTTAGCAGCGCAATTACGTAGGAACTGGACCGTTGATTTTGATGATGCCGGAGCAATTGGCCGTCGCTATCGCCGTCAAGATGAGATTGGTACACCTTTCTGCATCACAATCGATTTTGAATCACTTGATGATCACGCAGTGACAATTCGCGAACGCGACACCATGGCACAAGAGCGTGTAGCAATTGATCAGGTTGAATCATGGCTAGCACCAAAGCTACTCGGCTGCTAAATCTTCCATTACGCGACGGCAACTTTCAGGTTGATCCTGCAGTTGTCTTAGCTCCCATGGCCGGAATTACCAATGCGCCTTTTCGCCAACTCTGTCGCGAACAAGGTGCGGGTTTATTTGTATCTGAAATGGTCACTGCGCGAGCATTGATTGAACGCCGCGAAGAAACTTTCAGATTAATTAAACCAGGGCCAGGTGAATGGCCACGCAGCGTGCAGTTATACGGAACAGATCCAAATGTAATGCGAGCCGCCGTTGAGATGATCGGCAAAGAAGATTTGGCAGATCATATTGATATGAATTTTGGTTGCCCAGTCCCTAAGGTAACTCGCAAAGGTGGCGGAGCAGCTCTTCCATTTAAGCGCCGCTTATTTTCAGAGATTGTTAAGAGCGCAGTTGCAACTGCAAAGCCATTTGGAATTCCAGTTACGGTAAAAATGCGTATTGGAATCGATAGCGATCATAAAACTTATCTTGAGGCAGCTGATTCTGCAGCCGATGCCGGTGTTGCTTGGGTGGCGCTACATGCACGTACTGCATCGCAGATGTACGAAGGTAAAGCAGATTGGTCAGCAATTGCTACGCTAAAGGAGCATTTACGACCTAAGGGAATTCCAGTATTAGGTAATGGAGATATCTGGTCTGGCCAAGATGGCGTTCGCATGGTGCAAGAGACTGGATGCGATGGAGTTGTGGTTGGCCGAGGCTGCCTAGGGCGCCCATGGTTATTTAAAGATTTAGTGAATTCTTTTGCAGGCAGCGATGAGCGCTATTTACCAACGCTTTTCGAAGTTCGTGAAGTGATGTTCCGCCATGGCGAATTAATCGTTGAATACTTTGAGTCCGAAGAGCGCGGCTGTAAAGATTTACGTAAACATATGGCTTGGTACTTAAAGGGTTTCCGCGTAGCTCGAGAACTTCGTAGCCAATTTGGAATGATCAGCACGCTAATAGAATTCCGTGGGTTACTGGATCAATTGGAAGATCAGCCATACCCACAAGAAGTAGGTGAGAAGCCACGTGGACGAACTAGTCACGGACGACCACCAACACTTCCAGATGGTTGGTTAAAGGATCCTGACGAGCTAGTTCACTTAGATCTTGAAGATGCGTTCAGTGGTGGCTGATGTTTAAGTT
The DNA here is from genome assembly GCA_023260175.1 of Candidatus Nanopelagicaceae bacterium. The sequence goes on from JALQWD010000081.1 coordinate 2,953, forward strand.
AATTCGTCGCTTCTTTTCATTAATTTTCTTAATCATTATTGGCATCCCGACATTCTTCTTTGGCCAAGTTTGGTACGAAGCGCATTTTCCAGATCGAGTTAGCGCAGATTATGCAGTTGTCATGGGTGCAGCTCAATACGATGGCAGACCAAGTGATGCACTTGAAGCGC
>JALQWD010000129.1 GCA_023260175.1 Candidatus Nanopelagicaceae bacterium
TGTCCGGGCCAGCGCATGCTGCGCTGCCTGGGTGCCCGCGATACGACCAAAGGCCGTGCCGATCGACATGCCCACGCCGGCGGTGTAGCCCTTGCCCAGTACATTGCCGGCCATCATTTCGCCCGCCACAAACAGGTTCGGGCTGGGGGTGTTGTTGAAACGCACGGCGGCGGTGCAGGTGGATTCAATGGCGGTTTTGGTTTTAACGACATCATGGATGCTTTCTTTGGTGGCGGCGGACAACAACGTGGCCCTCGCTCACGTGCACGTTCTGGACAAGATGCGCTAATTAGAGTTGAAGTTTCATTAGAAGAAGCATGCTTTGGTGTTGAGCGCGAAATAAATGTAGAGAGCGCAGTGCGTTGTGAAAAATGTTCAGGCAGTGGTTGCCAAGAAGGAACATCTCCAACAACTTGCGGAATTTGTAAAGGTCGCGGCGAAACACAACAAGTTACCCGTTCAATTCTCGGACAGGTAATGACTTCACGTCCATGCGCTGCCTGCCAAGGTTTTGGAACCACAATTGCAAGTCCATGCCGTGAATGTCATGGCGATGGTCGTGTACGTGCAAGACAGAGCATTAATGTAAAGATTCCTGGCGGTGTCGAAACCGGAAATCGAATTCAATTATCTGGTCGCGGTGAAGTTGGACCCGGAGGAGGACCTGCTGGTGACCTCTATGTAGAGATTATTGAACGCGAACATGAATACTTAGTACGTGATGGCGAGACACTTCATTTAGCACTTTCAATTCCATTTAGCGCAGCAACTTTAGGTACAAAAACCACTGTTAACTCGCTAGATGGCGAAGAAGCAGTGGAAATCAAAGCCGGCACTCAATCTGGCGCAAAGATTGCGCTTAAAGGAAAAGGCATGACCCGTCTTCGTGGTTCGGGTCGCGGTGATTTAATTGTGCATATCGAAGTAATTACGCCCACAAAGTTAAATCGCGAAGAGGAAGAGTTAATAAAGAGATTCGCAGAGCTACGTGGCGAAGACGGCAATTCAGCCAAGGTTAAGGCTGATGATGGTTCTTTATTAAATAAGATCCGCGGAGCATTTAGATTCTGATGCTCCAACTCTTCTATGTAGATGAAATCTCTACGCCAAAACTAGATGGCGATAACGCGCATCATGCTGACCGAGTATTGCGTATGAAAGCGGGCGAATCCCTACTTGTCTCTGATGGCGCAGGCAATTGGGCAAAATGTGAAATTACAGCAATTACCAAAAAGGATGTTGATCTAAAGATAACCGAAAGCGGCTTTGAAGAGAGTAGTTCGCCAAAGATTTCTGTTCTGCAAGCGATTCCTAAGAACGATCGCGCAAGAGAGACAGTTGAATTACTCACTGCAGCTGGCGTTTCGAATATTTACCCATGGCAAGCTCAACGTGCAATCGGCAAAGAGAGTGATAAGTGGAGAGTTGCAGCAATCGAAGCAAGCAAACAGAGCAGACGTTTTTACATTCCTCAAGTAACAACGAAACTTGATACCAGCTCTGCTTTGGAGCTATTTAAAAAATATGATCAAGTCTTGGTCTGTCACGAATCTGCGATTACTAAATTATCTGAAGTCTTAAAACCAGCTTTGAATACTTTGATTGTCATTGGGCCAGAAGGTGGGATAACCGATGAAGAACTTTCCGTATTTGAATCGGCAGGCGCCAAAGTGATCAAGTTAGGTCGCCCAGTCCTACGTTCGGCGCATGCCGGAATCGCTGCAATTAGCGCCGTCAGCGCCCTAATGCAGGTATGGTAATTACATGGCGCTAGATTCAAATTGCATCTTCTGCAAGATTATCGAGGGTGATATTCCTGCAGAGATTGTTTACCGCGATGAAAATGTTCTGGCATTTAATGATTTAAATCCGCAAGCTCCAACACATATTCTCTTGGTACCAACACTGCACGTTGAGAATGCAGCTGCGATGGCAGAAGCCAGCGCAGTAGTTAGCGCAGCGCTTCTAAAGGCAGCCAAAGTAATTGCAACCGAACGCCAATTGCCGGGTTATCGCACCGTATTTAATACTGGCGAAGCGGTCGGTCAATCGGTTTTTCACGCTCATATGCATCTTCTGGGCGGGCGCGATTTCACTTGGCCGCCAGGTTAGTCGCTAGACTATTTAACACATGGAACGAACTCTTATAACGGTACCGACCGCCATTCCAATGGTCGCACTAGTTGGCCCAGCAGATAAAAATTTACGTGAAATTGAAGGCGCATTTCCTAATGTCTCAATGACGGTGCGCGGAAATGAAATTGCGTTACGCGGAGATATCGAAGAGTGTGATCGCGTTGAGCAATTGGTTACCGAATTACTTGTAGTGCTCCGCTCTGGCCAAGATATAAATCCAGAGGTCATCAAGCGTTCAATTTCGATGCTCAAATCAAATCCACAGAAGCATCCTGCTGAAGTTCTATCTTTAAATATTGTTAGCAATCGTGGTCGCACTATTCGACCAAAGACGGCAAATCAAAAAGCTTATGTAGAAGCGATTGCAGAGAACACAATTACTTTTGGTATCGGCCCTGCTGGTACCGGTAAGACTTATCTGGCGATGGCGAAAGCTGTTGCGGCGCTTCAAGCGCGCGAAATTAACCGAATTATTCTGACTCGTCCTGCCGTTGAAGCAGGAGAGCATCTCGGTTTTCTTCCAGGCACACTTACCGAAAAGATTGATCCATACCTTCGTCCGCTCTTTGATGCGCTTCATGACATGTTGGATCAAGATGCAATTCCAAAACTTATGCAATCTGGCGTAATTGAAGTCGCACCTCTTGCATACATGCGCGGCCGCACATTAAATGATTCATTTATTATTTTGGATGAAGCCCAGAACACCACTCCAGAACAGATGAAGATGTTCCTAACTCGATTAGGTTTCGGTTCAAAAATGGTAATCACCGGTGACGTTACTCAGGTAGATCTTCCTGGCGGCAAGAATTCTGGCCTCGCCACAATTCGCAAGATTCTTGACGGAGTAGATGACATCAAATTTATGGATTTAACCGCAGAAGACGTGGTCCGCCATCGTTTGATTAGTGACATTGTCAGCGCCTACGAAAGCTACGAAAATGCGAAAGAGCAGAACGTTTCGCAGACTCGCCACCTACGATGATTGAAATTGAAAATCGCTCAGGTGAATTAGCGCCGGAAGCAGATGTACTTAAGTTGCTCCAATTTGCAGTTAAAGAACTTGGCCTGCATGAAGAATGCGAGTTGAGCTTAGCTTTTATTAACGATCAAGAGATGGAAGAGCTCCACATAAAGTGGATGGATCTTCCAGGATCTACTGATGTAATGAGCTTTCCAATGGATGAGCTCCGTCCAAATGATCCAGAGCCAGGAATACTTGGCGATATTGTTATTTCGCCACGTTTTGCACGTGCACAAGCAGAGAAAGCCGGACATACATTTGAGCATGAAGTGAAAATCTTAGCGGCACATGGTTTATTGCATTTACTTGGCTATGACCATCAAGAACTCGTTGAAGAGAAAGTGATGTTTGCTTTGCAAGAAGATTTGGTAAAGAGAGCGGCGCAGTGAAGTACTTTATTTTGGCTTTAGTGGCATTCCTTTCAGGATTTGGCGCGATCTTTATCCGCCCATTCTCAAAGTTAATCGTCGGAATTGCTAATGCGCTTACCCCGGGCCAGCGATTTAAGAGCAACATTTTCAAGAACGAAGAAGAGCTTCGCGAGTTGGTAGACCAAGCTCACGAACGCGGTCTGGTTGAAGAAGATGAACATGAAATGATTCACTCTGTATTCGAACTCGGTGACACATTGGTACGAGAATTAATGGTGCCACGTACCGAAATGGTATGGATCGAACACGATAAGACTCTGCGTCAAGCACTTTCACTTGCGCTACGTTCTGGCTATTCACGAATCCCAGTGGTCGGAGAAAATATCGATCAAATCGTCGGTATTGCTTACATCAAGGATTTAGCAAAGCGTTCGCATGATCACCACGAAGCAGAGCAAACTGAAAAAGTTGAACAATTGATGCGACCTGTGGTCTTTGTTCCAGAAATCAAATCTGCAGCTGAACTATTGAAAGATATGCAGCGCGATCAGATTCACTTGGCGATCGTCGTGGATGAATATGGTGGAACTGCAGGTCTCATTACTATCGAAGACATCATTGAGGAAATTGTTGGCGAAATTGCCGATGAATTTGATGATGAAGAAGAGCAATTTGTTTGGTTATCAGAAGACAAACTTCGCGTGCAGGCAAAAGTGCATATCGAAGATTTAGCTTCAGAGCTAGAGATTGAACTTGACCCTGAATTGGCAGAAGATGTCGACACCATTGGTGGATTAATGGCCAAAGTTTTAGGTCGTGTTCCAATTCCTGGATCTACATTTAATTTATCCGGCTGGAAGGTGACAGCGGAGCGCCCAGTTGGTCGCCGTCGCAGAATTAGCGCCGTAATCATGGAGCGCGAAGAGAGTGAAGTAGCGCTGTAACCTTGGTCCATGCGCGTAATTAGATTTACTCCAAAACCAGGTTCTGAACTTGGCAATGATCCGCTATTTGGCGTCATTGAAGATGATGAAAAAACCATTTCTGTCATCAATGGCGACCCACTATTTAATGGCATCGCCAAGAGCGGTCAATTAACTAATATCGACGATGTACGTTTATTGGCCCCCGTACTTCCACGAAGCAAAGTAGTTTGTATCGGAAAGAATTACTCAGATCATGCAAAAGAGATGGGTGGAGAAGTTCCGGCAGAACCGATTATTTTCCTTAAACCAAATACATCCGTAGCTGGTCCAAACGATGTTATTCATTGGCCATGGATGTCAGAACGTGTTGATCATGAAGCTGAACTAGCAATTGTGATTGGGCGTATTTGTAAAGATGTGCCACGCGAACGTGCAAGCGAAGTAATTTTCGGATACACAATCGGAAACGATGTAACTGCTCGTGATCTTCAATCAAGAGATGGTCAATGGACTCGCGCAAAAGGTTTTGACACCTTCTGTCCACTTGGCCCATGGATTGATACAGATTTCATTCCAGGAAACCAGGAAATTACCTGCACCGTAAATGGGGAAGTGAAGCAAAAGGCGACACTTAATCAGATGATCTTTGGAATTGAAGAGATTATTCACTTTGTTTCATCAGTGATGACCCTGCTCCCAGGCGATGTTATCTTGACCGGAACACCTGCTGGCATCGGTCCTATGCCTGAAAAGGCATCAGTTACTTGCGCGATTTCAGGGTTAGGCGAATTAACTAATAAACTCAGCGCCCGTGGATAAGAAAAAAGTCCGAGTCCGTTTCGCACCATCTCCAACAGGAGATCTGCATGTCGGCAATATTCGTACAGCGCTATTTGATTGGGCTTTCGCTCGTCACACTGGCGGCACCTTTATTTTCCGTATCGAAGATACAGATAAAGAGCGCGTCACCGATGAATACATTCAGCGCGCAATCGATACCTTAAAGTGGCTTGGACTTAATTGGGATGAAGGTCCTGAAGTTGGTGGCCCGAATGGACCATATCTTCAATCAGAACGTTTGAGCATTTACAAAGAGTGGGCAGATAAATTCTTAGCAAGCGGCGCTGCATATCACTGCTATTGCAGTGCAGAAGAGCTTGAAGCAGAACGTGAACGTCAACGTGCAGCAAATGTCGCACCTGGTTATGGCGGAACTTGCCGCAACTTAACTGCAGATCAGATTGAGAAATTTAAATCAGAAGGACGTAAGCCTGTACTTCGTATGCGAATGGATGATGGCAGCACCACATTCGTAGATGAAATTCGCGGAGAAGTCTCTTTTGATCATAAGTATGTGCCGGACTTCGTATTGATGCGTGCTGATGGCTCTCCGTTATACACATTGGCGGTGGCTATTGACGACGTGATGATGCAAGTGACCCACGTATTACGTGGCGAAGATTTGCTCTCTTCAACTCCACGCCAAATTCAAGTTTATAAAGCTATGGGACTTACGCCAGAGCAATATCCGACATTTGCGCACTTGCCATTCGTAATGGGACAAGACAACGCCAAGTTATCAAAGCGAAATGGCGAAGTTTCTATTGCTTGGTATCGCGAACAGGGCTACTTGCCAGAAGCGATCTGCAATTACTTAGCACTTCTTGGTTGGTCGCCGGGAGACGACAAAGAAGATATTTCCATGAAGGAACTTGTCGAACTATTTGAAGTTCACGATGTTCACTCTTCTCCGGCACGTTTTGATATGAAGAAGCTCGAGGCAATCAATGGTGACAAGATTCGTGCTCTTTCCGCTGAAGAATTTCTAAATCGCGCTCTTCCATTCCTCAAGGACGAGAAGGTAATTACCGGAACTGATTCAGAAATAGAGCTTGTAAAGAAGGCGCTTCCGATTATTCAGGAACGTATCGTCAAACTTGGTGAGATTCCTGCAATGCTCAAATTCTTATTTGTTAATGAATTGGTTATCGAAGCAGATTCAAAAGAGAAGATTAAAGATGATCAGAGCAAGCAAGTCTTAAAGCGCGCACTTGAAGTTCTCGAACCACTTGCAACTTGGAACCACGATTCAATCGAAGGTGCGCTGCGTGCAGCTTTGATTGAAGAGCTGGGGCTAAAGCCTCGTATTGCATTTGGCGCAGTTCGTATTGCAGCAACTGGTAGCCATATCTCTCCACCGTTATTTGAATCAATGGAGTTGCTTGGTAAAGAGGCTTCAATTTCACGTATTAAAGCCGCGATTAGCCTTTAATTCTTATCGCGGGTAAACTTCCTCAGTCCTTAATTGGGGATATTTTGGGGTATGGGGTAATTGGCAGCCCTGCTGATTCTGGTTCAGTAAGTCTAGGTTCGAGTCCTGGTACCCCAGCGCAGTACAAAGCAT
>JALQWD010000194.1 GCA_023260175.1 Candidatus Nanopelagicaceae bacterium
CCACCAAAGGTCTGCAAACTTTCAGTACCAAGCAATACCCATGAACGTTCTGATCCGTAACCTTTAACAATCGGAAGCAACAGATCATTAAGCGCTTCTAGCTGCTTCTTCTTTGCTTCATCCTCTTCCAACATAATCGAATCTTGAATAGAAGCGGTATAAAGAACTAGCGCACGCATACCTTCTGCATATGCCTTCTGGGTAAGCAGCGAACGACGCACATCTGGATGATTGATAATGGTGACGCGTGGTGAGGCTTTATCAAGCATCTTGGTTAAATCTGGGCCTTGTACGCGTGATTTTGCATAAGAAAGTGCATTTAAATAACCGGTAGATAAAGTTGAAATCGCTTTAGTACCAACCATCATGCGCGCATATTCAATAATCTTAAACATCTGACGAATTCCGTCATGAACATCGCCAAGTAAGTAACCAACACATGGTTCTTTCTCGCCCATATTAATTTCAGCGGTTGCAGAAATATTAAGACCCATTTTGTGTTCTAAACGAGTTGCATAAATTCCGTTGCGCTCACCGATCTCACCGGTATCCCAATTGAACTTGTACTTTGGAACAATAAATAAAGAAAGACCTTTGGTACCAACTGCGCCGCCTTCAGGGCGCGCAAGTACAAAGTGAATAATGTTCTCACTTAAATCATTCTCACCTGAAGTAATAAAACGCTTAGTACCAGTTAAATGCCATGTGCCATCAGCTTGCTTAACTGCCTTGGATCTTCCAGCGCCAACATCGCTACCCGCATCTGGTTCGGTAAGCACCATAGTTGCAGTCCAACCATGATCAAGCATCTGCTTTGCAATCTTCTTCTGTTCATCTGTACCTAATGAATAGCAAACATTTGCAAAAGATGCAGAGACATAAATATGTAACGCTGGGTTAGCGCCTAAGATCATCTCGGCCATCGCCCAACGCAGTGAACGTGGAATTAAAGTGCCGCCTAATTCAACAGGGGCATCAATGCGCCACCATTCGGCATCCATGTATGCGTTGTAAGATTTCTTGAAAACTTCTGGGAGCTTGCCTTCGCCGGTCTTTGGATCAAACTCAACACCCAAACGATCGCCTTCAACAAAAGAGGCTGCGATTTCATTTTCAGAGAGACGTTTAAACTCTTCCAACATTCCGTTGGCCGTATCTTTATCGATGTCAGAGAAGATGCCCTTGCCAAGAATCTGGTCTCGACCTAGTAGATCAAAGAGGCAGAACTGGATATCGCGGAGGTTTGCTATGTAATGTCCCATTGCCAAAGAATGCTACTCACCAGTAACTTTTTCAAGAGATGTAGCCTCGCGCCCATGAATAAGCGCATTTCGAGGGTCTCTCAGCCAGGTACCAAGTGGAAGAAGCTCCTCCAAGTCGATGAACGTCAGACTGTGGGAGAGGCTCCCAAGCAGGCCGAACCGCTACTGACACTTATACATTTATCAGACTTACATATCTGCGATGCGCAATCGCCAACGCGAATGGAATTTATCGATCGCATGGCAGATCCCGATCATCCAATGCAACCAACTCTGCATTACATCGGAACATATCGCGCACAAGAATTTCTAACAGTGCAAGTTTTAGAAGCGATGGTCGAATCGGTAAATAAAATTGAAAAAGGCCCTCTACTTGGCAAAGCAGTAGATGGCGTAATCATCACCGGCGATGTCACCGACAACGCGCAAGTAAATGAATTAACTTGGTACAAATCTGTGCTGCATGGCGGACCAGTATCACCAAACTCTGGCAACGACGACACCTTTGAAAGTTTTCATTCACCAGACAATAAAGATGAGTATTACTACCACCCTGATCTACCTGGCGCAGATCGCCCGCAGAAGAATTATGACTTCCCTGCATTTCCTGGAGTTACCAAAGCATCGGTTGCACCATTTATCGCAAAAGGTTTGAAACATAATTGGTTAGCAATTCACGGCAATCACGATTCATTATTGCAAGGAACAACTGCACCGAATGCAGAGTTAAATGCCGCAACAATTGGTAATCAGAAATTTAGCGGTTTACGACCGGAAGCAAACTTGCTGGAATTAATTGAGAAATTCGGCGAAATCGGCCCAGCTGATTATCCAAGTATTGATCTGCTTTACACCGAAACCATTACTGCAGATCCAAATAGAAAATTTATGGATGTGCAGGAATGGGTCAATCAACATACAGATTGCGGACATGATCACGGATTAAACAAAGATAATCCAAATGCATACTTCTATCGTGATTTCGCAAACGATATTCGTTTCGTAGCCCTTGATACCGTTAATGGATATGGCGGTTGGCAAGGTTGCCTTGATCGCAAGCAATTTAATTGGCTAAAGGATTTACTTGATAATTCCAGCGATAAATATGTCATTTTGAGCTCGCATCATCCGCTAGAAAAACTATTTAATCCATATGTTCCAGAAGGCGTTGAAGAGCCAGCAGTTCGTCGCGAAGTTTCAGAACTACTCTTTCATTACAAAAATATTATTCTCTGGGTATCAGGACATAATCATCAGAATTACATCAATCCAATTACTCGCCCAGATGGTAGCCACGCTTTCTGGCATATCCGCACCGCTAGCCATATTGATTGGCCACAACAATCACGTGTAATCGAAATTGCGCGCGACGGAAAAGATATTTTGATCGGCACCAGCATCGTTGATCACGCAGGGCCACTTGAATTCCACGGCACCGCTGCAGAATTAGCTGATCCAATCGCGCTCGCGGGATTCTCACGCCAGCTTGCGGCAAATGATTGGCAGCGCCAGGAGGGGCTACTAGATATTTCGCTAGCGGAAGGACGTCCAGAGGATCAAAATGTCTGGTTGCGTTCAAGCGATCCGCTGCAAGCGTGAGATAGGGTCGCCACGTGTTATTAAGTGATAAAGATATTCTCGCTCAGATCGAAGCCGGCCGCGTAGCTTGCGAACCATACGAACCAAAGATGATCCAGCCATCGTCAATCGATGTGCGCTTGGATAAATTCTTCCGCGTCTTTGAGAACCACAAGTATGAAGTTATCGACCCATCTAAAGAGCAATCCGAACTAACTCGCGAAATCGAAGTTGGCAACGACGAACACTTTATTCTGCACCCAGGCGAATTCGTATTGGCATCAACCTATGAAGTTGTAACTCTGCCCGATGACATCGCAGGTCGCCTTGAAGGTAAATCTTCTCTTGGTCGCTTAGGCCTACTTACACATTCGACTGCAGGTTTTATCGATCCAGGTTTCTCTGGCCACATCACGCTAGAGCTATCTAACGTGGCAAACCTTCCAGTTAAGTTATTTCCAGGAATGAAGATTGGTCAGCTCTGCCTCATCAAACTCACATCTCCTGCGCAGAATCCTTACGGTTCAGCGGTTTATGGCAGCAGATATCAGGGCCAGCGCGGTCCAACTGCAAGCCGTTCTTGGCTAAACTTCCATAAGAGCGACGTGAAATAAATACTTTCTACTCGCTGTTTTATT
>JALQWD010000029.1 GCA_023260175.1 Candidatus Nanopelagicaceae bacterium
GGTGCTGAGCCACTGTTCATGACAGATTACATTGCAGTTGGAAAAGTTTTCCCAGAGCGCGTTGCAGATATTGTCTCTGGCATTGCTCGTGGTTGTGAAAAAGCGGGCACTGCTCTTGTTGGCGGCGAAACCGCAGAGCACCCAGGACTGCTTGATGAAGATGAATTTGATATCGCAGGAGCTGCAACTGGCGTAGTTGACGAACCAAATTTGCTCGGCGAACATTTGGTTAAAGAGGGCGACATCTTGATTGCGATGCCATCTAGCGGTTTCCACTCAAATGGATATTCACTTGTCCGCCACATCATCAAGAATGCCAATTTAGATTTGAATTACGTTGTTACCGAATACAACAAAACTGCCGGCGAAGTTTTCTTAACTCCAACTGAGATTTATGCACTTGATTGCCTTGCGCTAATTCGCGGCATGAAAGATAAGTTGCACGGCTTTAGCCACATCACCGGCGGCGGCATCGCAGAGAATACTCTGCGCGTGATTCCAGATGACTTAACAGCCGTTTACGATCGCAGCACTTGGGCACTTCCGGTCGAAATGGAGTTCTTGGCATCCATGGGCAAGCTAGAGCGCGCCGACATGGAGCGCGCCTGGAATTGCGGCATCGGCATGACCGCCATCGTGGATTCAGGCTCAGCCGAGCTTGCGATTGCCTCACTAGCGGCCAGGGGAATGAAGGCTTGGCAGGCTGGCGTTATACAGAAGCGCGAGGACGCTCAAGCAGGCTCAATTTTGGTCGGCGAGTACGCCAAGCGATAACCTACCCGCCTGATTATTTAAAACGTTAAGGGGCTGATGACATGGGCCGTGGCCGTGCAAAAGCAAAGCAGACAAAAGTCGCTCGTGACCTCAAATACGATTCACACGAAATTGATTTAAAGAAGCTCGCTGACGAATTACATGGCGATGGCGAACGCAATTCCTCATTCGATGACGATGATCCATTTGCTGAGGGCAATTACATTTCACGTTCGTAATGAAACCAACTCCTTACGTAGCTTCATTACGAATCTACGAACCAATCTCTGCTTTTGAAGCAGCAGATCGCTTACGTTGGGATTCAACAGCGGTTGCTGGTAACAACACCACAAAAAATCTAGAACAGCGCGATGCGCTACAAAGAGTCGCCGCCAATCAATTGCCAAGCGTTCGTCCTGATGGCGCACATATTTTAGATATCGATAACGAACGCTATGTCTGCCCTTGGTCAACATCGGTTCGCACCTGGGCATCGCTATCTGATTTCAAATTGAATATGCCATCGACTGTGGTTCCATATTTTGTTTCACATTCTTTCGAAGAAGCGCTTGAAGACAGTATTGATTTCACTGTGAGCAAGGTTCCGCACATCATTTCGCAAACTTGGATTATTCCGCCGCGTTGGTTTGCACTATTTGAAACTCACGAACGCGACCGCGGCCACGATAAAGATGGCGCTTATGTAATTGCACGTACTGAAATTTCTCGCGCTATTGGTCGCGCAAAGACCACGCACTCTGCTGTTAGGTCTGCATTTGGTGAAGGACCAGTTGAACAAGAGATTTTAGATTTAATTGATTGGTTAGAGATGTTCCACCCAAAATCTATGGTCGAATTAGATTACGGCGGGTTAGCTGATTATTTAGAAATTTCGCTCGCAGAAGAGGGCGGGCTAGAGGCCGATACCTCGATCGAAGATATTCAATCTTCAATCGCTGGACTTGCAGTAGGAGATGGCGCTCTGGCTGGTCGCGGTTACGAACGATTGGTCACCAGATGGCGAAAAGTCGCTGCTTTTGAGGGTGCGAGCTAAATAAGTATTGCCAAAGCTTCACTTTTCGCATTAACTTCACTCCTGCGCAAATTACGCATATCGGACAGGGTCGGACAGGATTGGTGAGGAATGAACGGATATACATCTGAAGTTCTCTTAACTCCATCCGAAGTAGCTGCGCTCTTTCGCGTTGATCCAAAGACTGTCACCCGATGGGCAAAGGCTGGCAAGTTAACTTCAATTCGCACCCTTGGCGGAC
>JALQWD010000117.1 GCA_023260175.1 Candidatus Nanopelagicaceae bacterium
GGCAAGCTGCGCGAACTCATTCCGCGCCAACAGTTTGAAGTTCCTATTCAAGCTGCTATTGGCTCACGCATCATTGCCCGCGAATCAATCCGTGCGATTCGTAAAGATGTTCTTGCTAAGTGCTACGGCGGAGATATTTCACGTAAGCGCAAACTTCTTGAGAAGCAGAAGGAAGGTAAGAAGCGCATGAAGATGGTGGGACGCGTAGAGGTTCCGCAAGAAGCCTTCGTAGCTGCGCTTGCAACAGATGCTGACATCGAAAAGGTTAAGGCAGCGCGCGAAAAATAATGTCTAACTTATCGTTCTACGTACATATCCCGTATTGCGTAAAACGTTGCGGATATTGCGACTTTAATACCTACACACCAGCAGAGCTACGCGAAGGTGGCACCCTAGAAGGCGTATCTGAAGGTTTTGTTGATTCGTTAATTGCAGAAGTTACCTTTGCTTCACGTACGCAAACTACAACTATCCCAACTATTTTCTTTGGCGGCGGGACACCTTCACTTATGCCGGCTTCGGAACTTGGCCGATTAATTGAATTACTAAAGCAACGCTGGGAATTTGCACCGAATATTGAAGTAACTATGGAGTGCAATCCAGACACTTTAACTTTGCAATCATTAGAAGAGTATCGATCAATTGGTATTAATCGCATTTCTATGGGTATGCAATCTGCAAATACCAATGTGCTTAAAGTTCTTGACCGCACGCATAATCCAGAGAATGTTGCCAAGTCTGTAGCGAATGCGCGCACTGCAGGATTTGATAATGTCAGTTTGGATTTAATTTACGGAACACCAGGTGAGACTCTTGAAGAGTGGGAGAGCACAGTAAAGGCTGCGCTCTCTTACGGAGTAGATCACTTAAGCGCTTATGCACTAATAATTGAGGACGGCACAAAGTTATCTGCCAAAATCAAACGCGGCGAAATTAATCGTCCGGATGATGATTTGATGGCCCAGATGTATCTAAAGGTAGATGAACTTGCCGATAAAGCGGGTTTGCCTTGGTATGAACTAAGCAATTGGGGAAGACCAGCAGAACACAATTTGGTTTATTGGCGTAATCAAAATTGGTGGGGACTTGGCCCTGGCGCCCATTCACATTTAGATGGTGTGCGTTGGTGGAATGTTAAGCATCCAAGTAAATATTCCGAAAAGCTATCGGCATTTGAATCACCAATGCAGGATCGCGAAGTACTTGGTGAAAAAGAGAAGCACGAAGAGCGAATCATGTTGCAGATTCGCCTACGTGAAGGGCTCTCTGATTTAACCCCAGAGCAATTATTGGTTTTAGCTGATTATCCTTACGAGGTCGAAATCATTGATAATCGTGCGATTTTGACTGCTGCAGGGCGTTTGATTGCAGACCGAATAGTCCGTGAATTGATTTAGGTTATAAAATCTGCCAATCATGAGCCGCCGCCTAGAAATTCTTCGCGCAATTGTTGATGAGTACGTTGCTACTCAAGAACCAGTTGGCTCTAAAGCGCTTGCAGAAAACCATAATTTAGGTGTTTCACCAGCAACTATTCGTAATGAAATGGCAGTGCTTGAAGAAGAAGGATTGATTACTCAACCACATACCTCTGCCGGAAGAATTCCAACTGATCTTGGTTACCGCACCTTTGTTGATCAACTTGCAAGCGTCAAACCGCTATCCGCTCCTGAGCGCAGGGCCATTGAAACTTTTCTAGAAGGCGCGCTGGACCTAGATGATGTGGTGATGCGTACCGTTAAGTTGCTTGCTGATGTAACTAAACAAGTAGCGGTGGTGCAGTATCCATCTTTAGTCAAATCAAAAGTTCGCCATGTTGAATTGGTATTGCTAAATCCGATTCGAGCCATGTTAATTCTTATAACTGATACCGGCCGAGTAGAGCAACGCGTAATTGAGCTAGCCACAGAAATTGACGAAGAATTCCTTAATGCAATGCGAATTAAACTGAATAATTCAATTGCTGGGCAAAAACTTCCTGATGTTGCGGATCGATTATCAGCGCTGATGGATTCGCTCAATCAATCTGATCGAAGAAATATGGCAGTTATCATCTCGACGTTAATTGAGATGGCGTTGGAAAAGCCGGAAGAAAAGGTAGTTTTGGCAGGAACCGCTAACTTGACTCGATTTCGTCAGGATTTCTCGGCGCAGATTCATCCGATTTTGGAAGCGCTAGAAGAGCAGGTAGTTTTACTTCGCCTGCTAGGCGGCGCTTCCAATGGAGTTCAAGTCCGAATTGGTAGCGAGCAGAGCGATGTAAATTTAAAGGAGACTTCAGTAATTTCCATGGGTTACGGTGAAGTTGGCGCTTTAGGTGTAATTGGACCTACCCGCATGGACTATGCCAGTTCAATGGCTGCCGTAAGCGCAGTTGCAAACT
>JALQWD010000138.1 GCA_023260175.1 Candidatus Nanopelagicaceae bacterium
CATTATGTCTGTTGCGATGATGTTAGATCACTTAGGTTTTGGCGCAGCAGCTCGCGAAGTTGAAGCGGCAGTTGCAGCTGATTTATTAACTCGTGGGGACGCGAAGCGTTCTACATCTGAAGTTGGCGATGCGTTAGTAAAGGCGCTTTCATAATGAAGAAAATTCTCAATCCAAATGCAGTACCTGCAGCAGAGCGCGATGCAAAAGTTGCTGAAGGTGGTTTTGGTAAGTACTACACCGATCACATGGTCACAATTGATTGGGATGAGAATGCAGGTTGGGGCGAACCGGTTCTGCAACCTTATGGTCCGCTAACTCTTGATCCAGCGACTGCGGTTTTCCATTACGGACAAGAAATTTTCGAAGGCATGAAGGCATACCGCCAGAAAGATGGCGGCGTCGCGCTATTTCGCCCAGAAGCTAATGCAGAGCGTTTTAATCGAAGCGCAAAACGTTTAGCGCTGCCAGAACTACCAGTTGCAACTTTTATCGAAACAGTTGAAGAACTTGTAAAGCAAGATATTGGCTGGGTTCCAAATGCAATAGGTGAATCTCTTTATATTCGTCCATTTATGATTGCAACTGAAGTTGGTCTTGGCGTTCGCCCAACTAATAAGGCGAAATTCATTCTTATTGCGACCCCTGCAGGCGCATACTTCAATCCATCAAAGGCAGTAACTGTTTGGATTTCAACAGAATATGTTCGCGCTGCTCCTGGTGGCACTGGAGAAGCAAAGTGTGGCGGTAATTACGCAGCTTCACTTGTTGCGCAGAAAGCTGCAGCAGCTGAAGGCTGCGATCAAGTGGTTTGGCTAGATGCAGTTGAGCGCAAGTGGGTCGAAGAGATGGGCGGCATGAACCTTTACTTCGTAAAGGGAAATAAGGTCGTAACTCCAAAACTAACCGGAACACTACTTCCAGGAATTACTCGCGATTCAATTCTCTCTGTTGCACGTGATTTAGGTTTTGAAACCGAAGAAGTGATGCTCTCAGTAGATGATTGGAAAGATGGCATCGCATCTGGTGAAATTACCGAAACTTTTGCTTGCGGTACTGCAGCAGTTGTTTCGCCGATTGGTGCAGCGAAATCAAAGTGGGGCACATGGGTAACTGGAGACGGTAACCCTGGCGTAACCACAATGAAGATTCGTGAGGCGCTTTTAAATATTCAACATGGCCAAATTGCAGATCAACATGGCTGGGTAAAGGTCGTTAAGTAATGTCAAAGATGCCCGATAACTTTCACGTCTATGACACGACTCTTCGTGATGGCGCGCAGCAAGAAGGCCTGAACTTAACTGTTCATGACAAGCTGCAGATCGCACGTCACTTAGATGAACTTGGCGTTGGATTTATCGAGGGCGGTTGGCCAGGAGCTAATCCAAAAGATACTGAGTTCTTTGAGCTAGCTAAGAAAGAATTGAAGCTAAAGAACGCAACATTTGTAGCTTTCGGTGCGACTCGTCGCGCAAATACCAAAGCAGCCGATGATCCGCTAATTGCAGCGCTACGTAACTCTGGCGCACCAGTTGTAACGATGGTCGCAAAGTCTCATGATCGCCATGTTGATTTAGCGCTTAAGACAACGCTTGATGAGAATCTAAATATGATTCGCGATTCCATTACTCACCTAAAGAGCGAAGGACAGCGTGTATTTATTGATGCGGAGCACTTCTTTGATGGTTACCGCGCTAATCGTGCATATGCGCTTGAAGTTGTCCGAGTTTCTGCAGAAGCTGGCGCAGATGTAATTGCGCTCTGCGATACCAATGGCGGCATGCTGCCTGATGAAATTGCAGATGTAGTTCATGACATTTTGGGTGCATCAAGTGCACG
>JALQWD010000010.1 GCA_023260175.1 Candidatus Nanopelagicaceae bacterium
CAAAGCACCACACTTTGAGGCCTACCCACAACTGCACTCACTATTTAATGATGCAACAAAGCTTGCAGGTGCTGCGGGCACAAAGGGAACTCAAGATGTTGCAGTTGCAGATAAGTTGATCGCAAAGATTGACGAAATCGCAGAAATTTTCTGGGCCACTAAAAAATAACCCCTATTATTAAATAATAAATCTCTCGAAGAAAGTGATCCGAGAAAAGCTCGCGTTTTAGAGCGGCCTTTTCGAGAATCAGCTTTCGTAGGGAGATTTTTTATTTACTAAATTACTTGGCTTCGAAGAGCGATTGCGCAGCTGTACGAGCTAAGAATGTTACGCGATCTACGATCTGGCGACGTTGAGTTGATTGCGCAACTAAACGTTCGCCTTCGTAAATTTCGATATTGAAATCCATGTCGTAACCCTCTTGCGAAACGCATTGCGCACTTGCCTGAAGTTCTGCGCCAATTGCCGCGCTAGTTACGAAACTGCAATTCATGTGAGTGGCAATAGTTGAGATTCCGGTTTCGAAGAATTCATTGATTGCTGCGATCGCGGCAGATTCCATTAATGAAACTAGAACAGAGTTGTTTACGACCGTTAAATCACCAATGCCATTTGCCGCAGCGGTATCGCCTGGGCGAACCACCATAGATGAAAATCCGAGCGCGCCAACAATGCCTTCCGGCATCTCATTAATCTGGGCTGTGCTCACGCCCTATTTATAACTTAAATCCCGTCTGGATCGTGGAATTCTTGGGTAGATTCAATGTGAATTTCGCGTTGAATCACTTGGCCAAATTCGTCGATTTCGATTGAAACTTGGCTCATTCGAAATTCGGTAACAACTTGTGGTGCAGATTGCTGGAACATCGCAGCTTGCAATTGCTGATGGATCGAATCGATAAGTGTTTCTGGTGCTTTTTCGTTACAGGATCGCTTTAGTAGTGATTGCATCAATTGATGAACCATCTTTTCGGTTTCGACTTCGAGCTTGCAAGGTGCGCAGCGCTCCAAGTGCTTATCGACCGAAATTGGATCAATCTCATTGGCTTCGAAGAATTCGCGGCCATCAACTAGAAGTAGCAGCGCGTGCTTAACTTGATCGCAAGGCATCTCTAGTCCGCTGAAATTGTTTGGAGACATCACTGATCACCACCTTCATCGGTAGCGTCTTTGACGTAGCCAAGTTCCTTGGCGTATCCGGTTAATTTTTCACGTAGTTGCTTGCGGCCACGGTGAAGGCGTGACATCACAGTTCCGGCAGGAACGCCAA
Source organism: Candidatus Nanopelagicaceae bacterium (assembly GCA_023260175.1). The sequence goes on from JALQWD010000010.1 coordinate 1,272, forward strand.
CGATCTCTGCAATCTCTTTATATGAAAATCCCTCAACGTCAGCTAAGTAAACCGCCATACGAAATTCTTCTGGGATCTCTTGCAGTGCGCGTTTGATATCTGAATCCGGTAGCGATTCCAGTGCGCTAACTTCTGCAGACTTTCCTTGATCAGGAGTGTGTGAAGCTGCCTTATGTAACTGCCAATCTTCCACTTCAGGATCTGCACTAAGTTGTGGTTGGCGTTGCGCTTTGCGGTAGTTATTAATAAAAGTAGTTTGCAGAACTCGGTATAACCAAGCTTTTAAATTGGTGCCTTCTTCAAATTGATGAAAGGAAGCGAATGCCTTTAAGTAAGTGTCCTGCACTAAATCTTTGGCATCTTCTGGATTCTTTGTGTAGCGCATCGCTGCTGCATAAAGTTGGTCGGCAAATTGCATCGCATCGCGTTCGAAACGCATATTGCGATCAGCTGGGGTCTCTTTGACCAATTCCTTAGATGCCATTTGCCCCAAGACTACAGGCAGCGCTTCAAGGACGCTTCTTGCAACCTTTTTGCGAGAGCGCGCTACTTCGTTAGCCGAAGAACCTTTATCCGTGACCATTGCTATCTACAACCGCCAACAGGTCATGACTATTCCCAATTAGAAAAGCGTTTCCGGCTCCGTGATAGAGATGGGCACGGCTAACTGCGGCCCGTTGTTAGCGACCTTGTTAACGGAATCGCTAACCGGAACTGGGTGCAAATGCGCATCTGGTTGCGGATTAGACATCAGATTAATTAATTCGCGTACGTTTGTATTTTTCGAATCGAGCCATGTAGACCAACGTTCGCGCGGCATCATTACAGGCATGCGATGATGAATAGTTGCTAATTCACCGACAGCTTCGCGAGTAATAATTGATGCGCTCTGTATATATTCACCCGAAGGCGCACGCCAAGTATTCCAAATTCCAGCAATCGGTAATGACTTTCCTTCATCGCTAGAAATATAGAAAGGTTGTTTGGTTTTGTAGCGACCAAGTTCGGTTGCCCATTCATAATAACCATCAGCAGGAATTAGGCAGCGCCGAGATTTAAAAGAATCACGAAAGGTTGGTTTTTCGTGAATTGATTCAGAACGTGCATTGATTGCACGTGATTGCGAAGCGCGGGCTTCAGCTAAATCGGTTAGCCATGGTCCGATCATTCCCCAAGATGCAGTTGTTAATTCCCGATTATTTTCCGCATCATTTCGAACAATATAAATTTCATTTGTCGGTGCAATATTCCAGCTAGATGGCAGCGCGTTTTCAGGGAATTTACCGGTAACAGCAAATTCCTCGACTAAATCGCGCATCTCTTGAGTTTGCGCATAGCGACCGCACATATTGCGAATTCTATTGAGTTTATGCGCAGAAATATCCGCGTTTTAGCGCATTAACTCCGCGATAGAATTGCGCATATGTCAGCGACTACATCAACTACCGCTAGAAATTGGCCTGCGCCATTTCGCGGTAAGAAGCCAGTTGATGTTCGCGTTGTAATTCCCGGTTCCAAATCTGTAACAAATCGTGCGCTAATTTTGGCAGCGCAGGCAGAGGGCACTTCAATTTTGCGCCGCCCTTTAGTTTCGCGCGATTCAGAGCTAATGATCGGTGGGCTAAAAGCTCTTGGATTATCAATCTCTGAAGCGCAAGAAAATGGCGAATTGGTATTTAAAGTTACTGGCGGAGCGCTTAAGGGTCCAGCAAAGATTGATGTTGGAAATGCCGGAACCGTAATGCGATTCCTACCGCCACTTGCTGCACTTGCAGATGGCGAAATTAGTTTTGATGGCGATCCAAGATCACATGAACGACCATTAGGCCCAGTCATTAAGGCTCTTGAAGAGCTTGGTATTTCGATTGATCACGAAGGTCGCTATTCACTCCCGTTTGTAATGCAGAACAAAACTGGCGGAAAAATTAAAGGTGGCGAGATTGAGATTGATGCGAGTGCGTCTTCGCAATTCTTATCTGCGCTACTTCTGATTGCACCAAGCACGGAACTAGGAATTGCCGCAAAGCATGTTGGTGGTGTACTGCCATCTATGCCGCATATTGAAATGACCGTGCAGATGCTCCGCGATTTTGGTGCGACCGTTACTGTTGATAGAGCTGCAAATACTTGGAAAGTCGAACCAGGTAAATTGAAGGCGCAAGATTTAGTAATCGAACCTGATTTATCGAACGCTGCTCCATTTATGTCGATTGCAATGGTCTGCGGTGGTTCAGTAACAATTGCAGATTGGCCTAAAGAGACTACTCAACCTGGTGACCAATTGCGCGAAATCTTTTCAAAGATGGGCGCAACTGTTGAATTTGTGCCAAGTGGGTCAAACTGGGATTTGAAAGTTTCTGGCGGTGCTATCCACGGCATCGATGTTGATCTACATGATGTCGGTGAATTAACTCCTGCGATTGCTGCGCTCTGTGCGCTTGCAGATTCGCCTTCATATTTACAAGGAATTGGCCATTTACGTCTGCATGAAACTGATCGATTAGCAGCTATACGCACTGAATTTAACGCCCTTGGTGGCGATGTAACTGAAGAACCAACCGCGCTTCGAATTAATCCAAAGCCGCTACATGCTGGTGTTTTCCATACCTATGAAGATCATCGTTTAGCCACATCTGGTGCAACGATTGGTCTGGTAGTTAAGGGAATTGAAGTTGAGAACATCGCAACTACTCGTAAAACAATCACAGATTTCCCAGGACTTTGGAGCTCGCTACTTAAGTAGCGGAAATATTTAGTGGCTAGACGCGATTACGACGAATCTGATGTTCGCATCAGACCAAGCCGACGCACAAAGCCACGCACTAAAGATCGCCCAGCACATGATGATGCGGTAACTGCGTTTGTGATTACCGTTGATCGCGGCCGCACTACTTGCGTATTGGATGATGGCACCATCGTTACCGCGATGAAAGCCCGCGAAATGGGACCTAAATCTGTTGTAGTTGGTGATCGCGCAAAGTTAGTTGGAGATGTTAGCGGCGCAGAAGGTTCACTTGCGCGCATTGTTGGACTTGAAGAACGAACTTCTGTCTTAGTGCGAACCGTTGATGACGCTGCTCAGTTTGAAAGAACTATTGCCGCAAACGTTGATCAATTAGTTATTGTGGCGGCAGCTGCAAATCCAGAACCGCGTCGCGGCCTAATTGATAGATTCTTAGTTAGCGCATTCACCGAAGGCATTGATCCGATTTTAGTTATTACTAAAACAGATTTAGCTCCTACCCCAGATTTTCTTTCGGAGTATGAATCAATTGGCGTTAAATGTTTAACCACCAAATTAGATGGCGATTTATCTGAATTACATTCAATATTAAATGGAAATGTATCTGTATTAGTTGGTCACTCTGGTGTTGGAAAATCAACGCTACTAAATCAATTAACAGAGGCGGATCGCGAAACTGGCGACGTAAATGATGTAACCGGTCGCGGACGCCATACCTCTTCTTCAGCATATGCGGTTGCGCTAAAGGATTTTCCTGGCCAAAAAGCATCGGAAAATAGCTGGGTCATTGATACCCCTGGTGTTCGCGCCTTTGGTTTATCCCATTTGGATCCAGCCAGAATTGTTGCTGCTTTTGATGATTTATTGGAGATAACCAACTCCTGCATGACAAATTGCTCACATAATGAAGCTGAGTGCAAATTAAATTCATGGATGGCGCCAGATGGCATTGAAATACCTGAACGAGTAGCGCGCGTAACTAGCCTTCGTAACCTGCTTGCTGCAGGGTTACAATAAGGAAATGGCTAACTTAGCAAGCGAAAAATACGCATCTGATCTGGAATTAGTTCGAAAGATCGGCAAGGCAGCGGATGCTGTTTCGATGGCACGTTTTCTCTCAATGGATTTAGTGATTGAAACTAAACCAGATTCAACTCCCGTTACCGATGCAGATAAAGCAACTGAAAAGTGCATCCGTGAAATTTTGGAAGCTGAGCGACCTGAAGATGGAATTCTTGGCGAAGAGTTCGGTGCAGATATCACCGGCAAGAAGCGTTACTGGGTTATCGATCCAATTGATGGCACTAAATCTTTCTTGCGAGGTCTACCGGTTTGGTCAACGCTGATTGCACTTGTTGAAGTAGATGGCGACAAGCATGAAGTTGTAGTTGGTTTAGTTTCATCTCCAGCACTTGCACGTACCTGGTTTGCAACTAAGGGTGGCGGCGCTTACACAACATTTGCTACTCAGAATAATGGCGAACCACGAAAGATTTCTGTTTCAAAGGTAAGCCAGATTAAAGATGCGCACCTTGGTTACTCAGACTTCATTGGCTTCGGCGAACACCTAGCTGGATTCCAATCGATTTTTAACGATGTATGGCGTTCACGCGCAGTTGGCGATTTCTGGTCGCATATGTTGGTCGCAGAAGGCGTGATGGATGTTGCGATCGAACCTTCGCTTGCGCTGTGGGATATGGCACCGCTTGATGTCATTGTCCGCGAAGCTGGCGGAACTTACACTGATTTAACTGGCGTTCCTGGCCCATCCGGCAAGAGCGGCGTCACCACAAATGGTCTATTAAAAGATGA
>JALQWD010000022.1 GCA_023260175.1 Candidatus Nanopelagicaceae bacterium
ACTCGGAACCCAACGACTACGTATGCCAGCTGCCGATGGCGTTCCGTATCGCAGAGGTGGCAGCAAGTAATGGAGATCAACTGGGAAGAGATACACCAACGCGCGATTAGCGCCATGAAGAAGGCTTATGCGCCTTACTCAAACTTTCCTGTAGGAGTCGCAGCGTTAGTAAGCGATGGCCGAATTGTTGAAGGTTGCAATGTGGAAAATGCTTCCTACGGAGTAGGGCTTTGCGCTGAATGCGGATTGGTTTCAAATCTTGCAACTACAGGTGGCGGAAAGTTAGTTGCAATTGTCTGTGTTGGTGGAGATAGCGAATATCTCGCTCCATGCGGACGTTGCCGCCAACTGCTCTTCGAGCATGGTGGGGCTGAAGCCTTATTAATGACCCCTGAAGGGCCAAAAACCATGGCAGAGATGCTTCCTTGGGCCTTTGGACCTGAAGATCTTAAATGAGCGAGCGATACACAGCGCCTGAAATCATCGCGCTAAAACGTGATCGCAAAGTTTTAAATGACGATCAGATTGATTGGATCGTTGATGCTTATACACGTGGCGCGGTAGCTGACGAACAGATGTCAGCTCTTGCAATGGCGATTTTGCTAAATGGCATGGAGCGTCACGAAATTGCACGTTGGACCGATGCCATGATTCGTAGTGGCGAACGAATGAATTGGTCGATGCTCGATCGCCCAACTGTCGATAAACATTCAACAGGCGGCGTCGGCGACAAAATCACTCTGCCATTAGTTCCACTCGTTGCATCATGCGGCGCTGCAGTTCCGCAATTATCTGGGCGCGGACTAGGGCACACTGGCGGAACGCTAGATAAATTGGAATCAATTCCTGGTTGGAAAGCAGCACTTTCTAACGAAGAGATGTTAAAAGTTATTCAAGATACGGGCGGCGTAATTTGTGCAGCCGGAACCGGACTGGCTCCTGCTGATAAAAAACTTTATGCACTGCGCGATGTAACTGCGACAGTCGAAGCAATTCCATTAATTGCCTCTTCGATTATGAGTAAGAAAATTGCCGAAGGTACTGGATCATTAGTTCTTGATGTAAAAACAGGTAGCGGTGCATTTATGAGCGATCCTGTCAAAGCGCGCGAACTTGCAACGGTTATGGTTGAAATCGGAAAGAGTGCAGGTGTAAATATTCGTGCGCTAATTACTGCAATGGATGTGCCACTTGGCTTAACTGCAGGTAACGCGCTAGAAGTTCGTGAATCTGTTGAAGTTTTAGCAGGTGGCGGCCCTGCAGATGTTGTAGAACTAACCGTTCTGCTTGCACGCGAAATGTTAGAACTTGCTGGAATCAACGGAGTTGATCCTGCCGATAACTTGAAGAACGGCAAGGCAATGGATCATTGGCGCAGAATGATTAAAGCGCAAAATGGTGATCCTGATGGCGCTCTTCCTGTTGCTAAGGAGAAGTTGGTAATTAACGCTGAAAAGAGCGGCCAGATCACCCGTATGGATGCGCTAAAAGTAGGTGTTGCAGCTTGGCGATTAGGTGCCGGCCGCTCAAAGCAAGGCGAACAGCTGCAACTTGGTGCTGGCATAGAAATACATGCAAAACCTGGCGAGAAGATTGCAGCAGGTGCACCTTTATTTACTTTACATACAGATAAGCCAGAACTCTTCGAACGTGCGCAAGAGTCACTAGCAGGCGCAGTTGAATTTGATTCTAGTTATCAGAGATTGCCATTAGTTCTGGAGCGTATCGGTTGATTAAATTACCAAAAGTCTTACTTCATGATCATTTAGATGGTGGATTAAGACCAGAGACAATAATTGAAATTTCTGAAGAGATTGGTTACCGGAAGCTTCCAACTTACAAAGCAGCAGAATTAGCTGATTGGTATCAGGCAGCCTGTGATTCTGGTTCGCTAGTTAGATATTTAGAGACTTTTGATCACACAATTGCGGTAATGCAGCGTGAACAAGATTTGATCAGAGTTGCTCGCGAAGCAGCAATTGATTTAGCAAATGACGGCGTTGTTTATGCCGAAGTACGTGTTGCTCCAGAGCATTTCACCAAACAGGGTATGGTTTTAGAACAAGTTGTAGAAGCAATGCTTGAAGGTTATCGCCAGGGAGAATCGCAAACCGGCATTAAGGTAAATGCAATCTTGTGTGGAATGCGCCAACTAAATATGTCGCAGACAGTTGCCGAATTGGTAGTTAAGTATCGTGATCAAGGCGTAGTTGGGTTTGATATAGCTGGTCCAGAAGTTGGTTTCCCGCCGACTCTGCAACAAGATACCTTTGATTATTTACGACGTAATGGCGTTCCATACACAATTCACGCCGGAGAAGCAGATGGACCAACATCTATCGATTTAGCAATTAACTCTTGTGGCGCCAATCGAATTGGACACGGCGTAAGAATTGTTGATGATTTGCCAGATGGTCGGATTGCAAAGCAGGTTTTAGAGCAGCAGATTCACTTAGAAGTGGCGCCAACTTCTAATCTGCAAACTGGTGTTGCTGATACCTATGCGCACCATCCAATCGAAAAACTCTTTGATTTAGGCTTCAATATCGGCATAAATACTGACAATAGATTGATGAGTCGCACCAGCATGAGCCACGAATTTGCTGAATGCAAGAAAGCTTTTGGTTGGGGTTTGGCAGAATTTCGCGAGCTGACAATAAGCGCTATGAATGCGGCATTTATAGATGATAAAAGTGAATTCTTAAAGAAGATTGGAGCTGGATATGATCAATTTTAACGATAAGGATTTCTTGGTTAATCCATACCCTGGCCTAGCTAAATTGCGTAGCGCCGGTAAGCCTATCTGGCACGAAGAGACTCAAATGTTTCTAGCTGCTAAATATGATGATGCAAATGCAGTGCTTCGAAATAAATCGCTGGGCCGCATCTTTAAAGCTAAAGAACCAGAATCAGAGTGGTCAACTTTTAACTGGCTACACGCTGATTCAATTCTTGATTCCGAACCACCAAAGCACACCCGATTACGTGCATTGGTTTCTAAAGCTTTCAATAAGAATATTATTGAAAGCCAGAGAGATATCATCAATAAGATTGTCGATGATTTAATTTTGGATATTCAGAAAAAGGACGGCAACTTCGACCTAATTGCAGATTTTGCGGAGCCGCTACCGGTAAAGGTGATTGTGGCAATGCTTGGCTTTCCAGAAGAAGATGAGCATCTGCTTCGTCCTTGGTCACAAGCAATCGTAAAGATGTATGAAGTAAATCCAACCGCAGAGGTCCAAGCTAACGCCAAGAGGGCCGCGGGCGAATTTGCCGATTATGTACAGAAATTGTCAGATCAGCGTAAAGAAGTTCCGGGAAGCGATCTCATTACAGATTTAGTTAGGGTAGAAGAGCAAGGCGAAAAGTTAAATGCTCATGAACTAATCGCCACATGTGTACTGCTTTTGAATGCTGGTCACGAAGCAAGCGTTAATGGTTTTGGAAACGGAGCAGTAGCGCTGTTAGAACGTGAAGATCAGTTCAATCTACTTCGCAATAATCCAGAGGCGCTTTCAGCAACCGCAGTCGAGGAATTCCTTCGTTTTGACGCTCCATTGCACCTATTTGAGCGTACTGCGACGGCAGATACAGAGGTTGGTGGAGTAGAGATCAAGAAAGGGCAGAAGATTGCTTCTTTACTTGGTTCTGCCAATCGCGATGAAGAGCATTTTGCTAACGCAGATCGGATGGATATTACTCGTGATCCAAATCCGCATATTGGTTTTGGCGCAGGTATTCACTTCTGTTTAGGCGGGCCACTTGCTCGTTTAGAAATGGGAATAGCGCTACCTAAATTGGTAAAAGCCTTTCCTAATATGAAGATTGCAAGCGAACCGGTTCGTAGACCAACATTCGTGCTACGTGGTTATGAAAAGGTCGAAATCTCTTCATAAGTTGGATACGAACTCTGCGCTCCCTTTTTAGTAACACTTAAACCTGCAGCAACGCAACCAAATTTAATCGCCTGCTCGACTCCTTCATGGAGCTTTGCAGCAAACGCACCCACGAAACTATCTCCAGCCCCAGTGGTATCAATAGCGTTTACTTTAATTGCAGGCACATGCAAATCTGAATTTAAATGACGAACACCTTTTTCGCCTTCGGTTACCAGAATGTTTCCGGCAATATCGCCTAGCGCAGCATATTCAGTTTCATTTGGAATTATCCAATCACAATTAGCGATCAGTTCCTCACTAAGCTTCTCAAAAGGTGCAGGGTTTAAGATTGTGATTGCACCCCGCGCTTTTGCTGCTATGAATGCGGCCAGAGTTACCTCTTGTTTGATTTCGCATTGACCAATCACGATATCTAAGTTATCAATTTCAGATATAGCAGCGGCTGCTCTAGTTGCATCAATGTTGTGATTTGCTCCAGGGATAATCACAATTCTATTTTCACCACTGGCCTCAACCCAAATATGTGCAACACCAGAAGGTGTCTCGTCTTTAAGCACATACTGATCGTTGATGCCGCGATCTTTGAAATTTTTGGAAAGTGAATTACCAAATACATCTTTCCCAATTTGACCGACAAAGTAGACCTTGGCGCCAGCGAGGGAGGCCATAACTGCCTGATTAGCGCCTTTACCGCCAAAACCCGTTGTAAATTGCTTGCCAACCAAGGTCTCGCCGGCTTCTGGCACCTTATCGACATAGGCAGTCAGATCCATCATCGCACTACCGACAACTGCAATCACTGGTTGGCTCATAAAAGTAATTCTATGGTTAGAATTTCGAATTATGAAGAAGCACCCAATAATTCTTGACGTTGATACTGGTTTTGATGATGCATTTGCAGTCCTTTTTGCGGCGATGAATCCAGAGGTGGAGTTGTTGGGTATTACCTGCGTAGATGGCAACACAAACGTACATCAGGTTGTTAAAAATACGATGATTGTTCTTGATGCTGCCGGTGCAGTAGATATTCCCGTTGCCAAGGGCGCTACCAGACCACTGGTGGAAGAACCGCTTTATCTATCAATGTATAAAAATTTAAAGTAAAAAACAAGAATATTAATTCAAAAAGGCTAACTTTGTGCCAATTTTTAAAATGCACTTATTTAAATTTTGTAAAGATAAGCAGATATGGCAAA
>JALQWD010000165.1 GCA_023260175.1 Candidatus Nanopelagicaceae bacterium
CTTCATATCGTTTTGCCGCAACATGGGTGACATTGATTCCGCTTCGTGCACCAATTTCAAAGAAAGTCTCTTTTGGTTGCCAGAAAACAGGATCTACTCGTTCATCCCATTTCAACGCGTTTAATACCCGACCATCAGAATTAGGTACCCGCACTGTGTAACCCAACATGCCATGTTCGTTTGGCATTGCGCCAGTCAACAAAGTTGCAAGTGATGTTGATGTTGTTGAAGGAAATGCAGTTGTGATATCACCAAAGCTCTTTGCCGCCATGATGTTAGGCATTGAATCTGCATAATCATCCATTGCGTGTGCGCCAAAACCATCAATTAAGAAAAGTACTTCACGCCCTGCTGGTGATTGACCTAACCGAGATTCGTATTGAGATAGACCTAAACCTGCAAATATCGCAGGGGTAATCTCGCTCAATTTCATGGATTTATTCTTTCATTAAAAAGGCTCTAAACTTTCAATATGAAATTCTCACCGGAAGTAGAAAAAGCGCTTAAATCGGGCGGACCAGTAGTTGCCCTTGAATCTACAATCATTAGCCATGGATTGCCGCGACCAACAAACCTAGAAGTTGCTCGTGATGTTGAAACCATCGTCCGTGAAAATGGCGCAACCCCAGCAACAATCGCATTGATTGATGGCGTTGCACATATTGGTCTTACTGAAGAACAGTTAATTGCGATTGCTAATCGCGATGACGTCATTAAAGCCTCTACTCGTGATCTCGCAATCGCTGAAGCGAAGAAATTATCTGCTGCAACTACCGTTGCCGCCACTGCGCACTTGGCTGCAAAAGCTGGCATCAAGGTTTTCGCAACCGGTGGCCTAGGTGGCGTACACCGCGGCGCAAACGAATCATTTGATGAGTCCGCAGATCTAACAGCGCTATCTCAATTGGATATGACAGTTGTCGCGGCAGGCGTTAAGTCAATTCTTGACGTTGCGGCCACTTTGGAGCGACTCGAGACTTATGCAATTGGTGTACTTGGCTATAAGACCAAGCGCTTCCCTGGCTTCTACTTAACCGATTCCGGTTTTGAACTTGAGTACCAAGTTGATACCCCTGAAGAAATTGCCGCAGTGATGAAGGCGCGTTACAACATGGGAACTAATAAAAATGCACTTATCGTGGCAAATCCAGTTGTAAATCAAATGGATAAGGCGCTACATGATCGTTTACTCGATGGTGGCTTGAAAGCAGCTGCCGCAAATAACATCCATGGTAAAGAGACCACGCCTTTCTTACTTGAGTATTTCCATACCGAATCCAAAGGTGAATCACTCCGAGTTAATATTGACATTATTAAGGGCAATAGCGCGCTTGCAGCAAAGATTGCTGCTGCACTATGAAAATTCTCTGCATCGGTGACATCGTTCTAGATGTTATTGCTCAGTTAAAAGAGCAGATTAATTACGGCAATGACACAGCTAGCCGCATTTCCACCCACCCAGGTGGACAGGCAGCTAACGTGGCATGCTGGATTACTCGCACCGGTGTAGATTCACAATTAGTTGCAAGAGTCGGAAATGATCCTGTCGGATATGCACTTGTAAGTGATTTAGATAAATATGGCGTAAAGCATGAAGGTTTAATGCGATCTGGCCGCCCTTCAGGCGTGGTTGTGATTCTGGTTGATTCAAATGGCGAACGCACTATGTTTCCGGATAATGGGGCAAACGCAGATTTAGAAACCAGCGATCTTCCTGAGTTAGATGATATTGATGGCGTATTTATCTCTGGCTACGCACTACTTGATTTCCGTTCACGTGAAAGCGTAATAAAAATGGTGAACAAGATTCGAGCATCCAAGACTCCGATCTTCCTTGATCCAACCACAACTGGGGCAATGAAAGCAGTTCCTAAATCAGAGGTACTTGAATGGGTCGGTATGATGGATGGAATCTTGCTAAATAATGAAGAAGCTCGTTATCTAGGCGATTCAGATGATCTTGAAACTGCTGAAGAAAATATTCGAAAGCGCACTCCACTTGTCGTAATTAAATTAGGTTCTCGTGGAGCAACTGGAGTTTACAAAGATCAATTTGCGAAAGTTCCAGCGGTTACTACTAATGTGGTTGATACCACTGGGGCCGGAGATTCATTTGCGGCAGGATTTATTCCAAAGTGGCTTGAAACTGGTGATTTAGAACAAGCGCTATCTGCAGGTGCAGCACTTGCTGCAAAATGTGTTGCCACCGTTGGCGCGCGCCCTCCCTTAAATTAAATCTATCTTTGGCAGAATTTCGCACTATGGCTGCGAAGACAACAAAGGGAAAGAACGCCGGACC
>JALQWD010000170.1 GCA_023260175.1 Candidatus Nanopelagicaceae bacterium
CTGTCAGGCCCTTTCCTTGCAACATCGTGCCCATCGCGCCATCTGAAATCAAAATACCTTTTTCAAGCGCTTCATAAATTGCTGACATAACTACTCCTATCGGACGCCGAATTCTACTAACCTTGCATTGAGGAGAACAACAAATGACTAATAAGACCGGTTACGTTTACCACGAGCTTTTCGGCTGGCACGACACAGGAACAAATGCAGGCTTCTTTCCAAGCGATCCTGCGAAGGGTTTGCAACCTTTCCTCAATTACGAAAATGCTGAAACTAAAAAGCGCATACATGAGTTGATTGTGGTTTCGGGACTCATTGATCATTTACATCGTATCCCAGCACGTCACGCAACAAATGATGAGCTATTACTCGTTCATCCTCAGAGTTATTTATCAAGTTTAAAAGCAGTGAGCGAACAACGACTTGGCGGCGATGCCGGTGACGGTGAAACTCCACTTGCAAAAGGCGGTTATGAAATTGGCACAATGGCAGTTGGCGCAGTAACTGCGTTAGCGCAAGCGGTGGTATCCGGTGAAGTTGATAATGGGTATGCATTGGTTCGACCACCAGGACATCACGCAGTTAGATCTGGCGGAATGGGTTACTGCCTATTCTCCAATTTAGGTGTTGCGCTTTCTGTAATTAAACGCGATAACCCAGGAATTCGAATCGCGACTGTTGACTGGGATGTTCATCATGGCAATGGAACGCAAGATGTTTTTTATAACGATCCAAACGTACTGACAATTTCATTGCATCAAGATCGTCTCTATCCGCGTAATTCAGGAATGCGTGAAGAGCGTGGCGAAGGTGCAGGTTTAAATACCAACATCAATATCCCTCTGCCAGCTGGAACCGGTAATGGCGGCTACCAATATGCATTTGAACAAGTCGTAGCGCCGGCTATTAAGAAATTTAATCCGGATTTAATCGCAGTAGCGTCGGGTTTTGATTCGTGTGTTTATGACCCGCTAGGTCGAATGATGCTAACTGCAAACGGATATGCAAAATTAACAGAAATCTTGATGGGCGCATCTAAGAATGGAAAAATCATGATCGCTCATGAAGGCGGCTATAACGCTGTATATTCACCGTTCTGCGGACTATTTGTATTACAGCAATTATCTGGCATCAAGAAACTTGATGATCCATTTGATCACACTGAGAATTATCCTGGCCAGGCTTTATTTGAACATCAACGATTTGAAGTTGATGAAGCTGCAAAACTCTTAAGCGCGCTTCCAGATAATCGATAAACAGTCCATTCATCCATAGCTTCAGCGCCAATGGATTTATAGAAGTTAATTGATGGTTCGTTCCAATCCAGTACCCACCACTGGAATCTTTCGTACCCGCGGTCAATACAAAGTTGCGCTAAAGTCTTCATCAAATTAAGACCTAGTCCGCTACCGCGAAACTCTGGCTTTACAAATAGGTCTTCTAAATAGAGACCTGCTTTGCCGAGCCATGTTGAGTAATTTAAAAACCAAATTGCGATACCAACTATCTGACCATCTACCTCTGCTACATGGCAATATGCGACTGGGTCGCTGCCAAATAAATTAGATTGGATGTCTGCAACTGATGCAACGACTGCATCCGGCTCCTTCTCGTATATTGCTAATTCAACGATTAAGTCATGAATGGCTTGAATATCACCAATTTTCGCTTCACGAATCATAAGGTAAAGGCTATCTTGCCCGAAGCGTCGTTAACGCCCATAAAATCGCTAGAAGGTCAATTACCTCTTGCGTAATAGCGCCTTCACTTGGAGTTAAATAATTAAAGGCCGCCGCTAACATTGCAATTAGCGCTAATCCCATTCCGCCTACAGATGCCTGCAGCGCTTTACGATGTGAAATTTTCGCCAAATGTATTGCACTTGTTACGCGATCAATAGAATCTTCAATAATTACTACATCTGCAGCTTCGCTTGCAGCGGTCGCGCCACGAGCCCCCATGGCGATTCCTACATCCGAAGCCGCCAATGCTGGAGCATCATTTATGCCATCGCCAACCACAATTACCGTTCCACTAACTTTTCGGCGATATTCATGCACTACATTTAATTTGGTTTCAGGTTTTGAATTGGCAATTACGCGATTGATGCCAAGCTCATTCGCAACTGCATTTGCAGTGTCCTCTTTATCTCCTGTGACCATCACGATTTCCTTAATACCTAATTGATGTAGCTCAGTGATGGTCTTGCGTGATTCCGCTCTAATTGGATCTTCCAAACCAAAAACGGCAATTAATTGCTCATCCACATGTAGAGCTACCAGCAGTGGTTCAGTTAATTTCGCCCAATTTGGAAGTTGATTTGGCACAGCTCCAACCCGTATGCGCTTACCTGCAACGGTTCCGATTACCTCTTTGCCATGCTCCTCTGAAATATCGGTTGCGCTCAAGAGGTTTATTTCGCGACGTTTAGCCTCATCTACAAGAGATTTTGCGACGATATGTGGACTGTATTGGTCCAAAGATGCCGCAACTTGTAATACGTAATCAGTTGTAAAACCCTCTAGCGCAGCAATCTTTGTAATTACCGGTCCGCCATGCGTCACGGTTCCGGTCTTATCCAATAGAACTACTTCTGCTCTACTCAATTTTTCTAATACTGCGCCGCCCTTAATGACTGCCCCGCTTTTAGTTGCACGCGACATTCCCGCCACAAGTGCGATTGGTACTGCAAGAATCAATGGGCAAGGAGTAGCTACTACCAAAACTGCAACAGCGCGCTTAACTTCGCCAGTTAATAACCAAGCGCCAAGTGATACCAGAATCGTTAATGGAACAAAACGAAGTGCCCACTTATTTGCTAAACGAATATTCGGCGAAGATTCAGCACGGGAATTTCGAACCATAGTCACGATGCCCGAGTAAGTACTCTGCGAAATATTGCCGGATGCGATCATCTCAAAGGTATTGCCAGCATTTAGAGTTCCACTAATAACTGAATCTGAAGAATTTAAAAGCACTGGCATTGGTTCACCGGTAAGTGCTGATTGATCTAAGTAACAACTCTCTTGAGCAATTCCATCTACGGGGACAACTTCTCCAGATTTAACTATCAACTTATCGCCAGCGATTACCTGGTCTACGCTAATAATTTCTATTTGCCCGTTTGAGCTTACTCTGTTTGCAAGTTTTGGCATGCGGTCAATTAATGATTTAAGTGCAGATTCTGCTCGACCTTCAGCCCACTTCTCTAACGCTCTGCCAGATGAGAGCATGAAGGAGATAACTGCTGCTGCAAAAAATTCTTTAATCGCTAGAGCTCCGACTATTGAAAAAATTGCCAGAACATCTGAACCCATCTGCCTATCTTTAAGCTCATCAATTACCCATTTAATTGATGGAACTAGGCCAA
>JALQWD010000074.1 GCA_023260175.1 Candidatus Nanopelagicaceae bacterium
ATGTTTACGATGCAACGTGGCTTGGGTGCAACGTTGGCTCGCGCACTCTGTCAGTTTGCACTCGATAGCAACGCCGATGCATTCGAAGAAATTCGCCCACCAAGTTTTGTTACCACTGCAACGTTGACGGCTACTGGGCACTCATCGATACAAGATTTATCTTTGACGTCTACACATGGTTCTGCAATTACGTATGTCATGGCTGGAATTCTACCCAAAGGTGGACGCTTTACTATTCATGCGTGAGGCAGATTTCAGATAGCGATATTGGCAAGCGGGTCACAATCCGCCTGCACGACGAGCCTGGCTATCGAGACATTGTGGGCCACATAGTTAGCCCCACATCACTTAAGAACCGTCATGGCGAATTGGTTGATTTCGATCCTGCCAAGATTTACATCTGGCGAGAAATTATTGACGTAGCTCGTACCGCGACTTCTGGAGCTCCCCTTTCGATAAGAGTTTATGAACTTGAACGAATTGCTAATCAAACTTGGCTGGCGCTAGAGGAGGAAGAGTTCGACAACTGGATCTTTCGCGCAGATCTTGGAGTAACCCGCCGCGCAAATTCAGCGCTAATTCTTGGCACTGATAACAACATAGACAAATGCATCTCTTGGTATCGCGAACGAAATCTTCAACCAACTGTCTCTTTCGTCCCCGACCTAAATGAAGAGTTAGATGCAGAGTTGGATCGCAGAGGTTTTCAAAAGCTACTTGATTTAGAGGTAATGGTAAAAGATCCTGTAGAAAGAGTAGCTGACCAAGATTTTCAATTTTTTGATTATCCATCAAGCGATTGGTTATCCGTTCACAGCGATGAGAAGATCGAACCACTTCTATTACGTACCAGAGCAAAATACTTAGAACTAAAAAGTGAAGGTAAATTAATTGCCATCGGCAGAATTGCATTTGCAGAGGATTGGGCGATAATTTCTAGAATTTGGGTAGCGCCTGAATTTCGCTCTAAAGGAATTGGCAGGAAAGTCCTTCATGCACTTGAGAGCCAATCAAACGGCGCAAAACTTGCTTTACAAGTGCAACAAGAAAATGAGAACGCTTACAAACTCTATTTATCGGAAGGGTACGTAACCCATCATGTGGGGCGTTTTAGATCTCAAGCCCAGCAAATAAATCTGTCTCAAGATTGTCAGTGTTAAGAGGCGCCGCTTTAACCCCTTTAACTAAGGTGTAATACTCATCGCCAAAAACTTGCACGCCCAAGTTATTTGATAGCGCAAAGAATGGCCCATCAAGAGAAATCTGCGTTGCATGAGCTTTCATAGCCGCCATCTTCTTATCTACTTGATTTGGTGCGTGAATTACCGCGCTAACAAAAGAATCATCCTTAACAAAGGGCAAATCATCTACGGATTCTGCGCCAAAGAAATCACTTTCCTGTTCCTTCATTGCATCCATACCTTTTTGAACTACAGATTTCGGCATGATGTTCCAATAAATCTTAGAAATTTTCCAATTAGAAATCTCAGATGCTCGCATTGCTACTCGATGAGCTTGAATATGATCTGGATGACCGTATCCACCATTTTCATCATATGTCACCATTACTTGGGGTTTGACCTCATCAATAATGAGAGCTAATTCTGTTGCGGCCTTTTCAACATCTGCTTTCCAAAAACACTTTTCATGTTCGTTCTGCGGAGTTCCCATCATTCCACTATCGCGATATTGCCCAAGGAAGCGATGATCCTTAACCCCAAGTTCCTTCATGGCATTTGCCAATTCAATGACTCTATGTGTTCCTAAATCATCTTCTGCATGGCTTGCAAGGTGTGCAAGATCTGGAACCAGCACTTCACCTTCTTCGCCGCGAGTACAGGTAATCAAAGTGACCGCAACCCCATCATCAACCATTTGCGCCATAGTCGCGCCATTGTTGATGGTTTCATCATCAGGATGCGCATGTACAAATAACGCTCTTTTGCTCATTGCTTACTCTCTTCCCACGCGATGATGCCGCCTTTAAGATGTCTTGAATTATTAAAACCTGCATTTTTAAGAAGCGCTAAACATTGCGCTGAACGGACACCACTTCGACAGTGAAGAATTATCTCTTTATCGCCAGGAAGAGAGGCAAATACGCTGCCATCTTCAAAGGTGCCTTTAGGCGCTAAAACTGACCCTGGTATTGAAAGAGCGGCATGTTCATCTGGTTCACGCACGTCAATCAAAAGGTAATCGCTCTTTAAATTACGTAGTTGCTCCGAAGTTATTACATCAGAAATGCCACAGAATTCTTCATAGTCTTTAAGAAGCTCTCTTTGACTGCCATTGCAGATGGGACAAGCAGGGCTCTTCTTGATATCTACAGTTTTGAATGAAGAATCTAAAGCATCGAAAATAGCTAACTTTCCTAAGAGCGGCTCTCCAACGCCAGCAATTAATTTAATTGCTTCATTACTCTGCATAGAACCAATCACGCCGCAAAGCGCACCCAGAACTCCACCTTCTGCACAACTTGGAACAGAACCCGCAGGTGGCGGAGTCGGATGGAGGCATCTATAGCAAGGACCTTCTTTGCTATAGAAAACTGAAAGTTGTCCATCAAATCTATAAATACTTCCCCAGATATATGGTTTACCTAAAATAGCGGCTGCATCGTTTACTAAATATCTAGTCGCAAAATTATCTGTGCAATCAATTATCAAATCGTAATTCTTAAATATTTCTAGAGCATTCTCAGTATCAAGACGAAGTTCATGGGTGATGACTTTTATATTTGGGTTTAAAGAATTGATCTTCTCTTTAGCGCTCTGAACCTTGCTCTTGCCAAGATCACTCTGTGTGTGAATTACTTGTCTTTGCAGATTGCTAATATCGACTTTGTCGAAATCTAGAATTCCAATCTCGCCAACACCAGCGGCCGCCAGATACATAAGAGTTGGTGATCCAAGTCCGCCCGCACCTATACAAAGGACCTTTGCATTAACAATTCGCTCTTGCCCTGTTAAATCAATCTCTGGAATCAGAATATGGCGGGAATATCGCTTATTTTCTTCGCCACTTAATGCGCGTCCGGGTTCGACTAGCGCTTTCATATCGAGCAATTCTGCCAGTAAGATTCCCCCGATGAGTAACGATAAAGCCCGCTTGCCTCGAGATGAACGTCGCGCTCAATTATTGGCGGCAGCTCTAGAGGTCTTCACCGCAGCTGGTTATCACTCAGCAGCCATGGATGAGATCGCTGACCGC
>JALQWD010000171.1 GCA_023260175.1 Candidatus Nanopelagicaceae bacterium
AACACTTTTACTGGGAAATTGACGAAAGAAATGCTGGATTCAGTACTCAAAAAAGCAGGTAGATTTAGCCAGTTGAAATAACGCCCTCGTAGCCCAATGGCAGAGGCAGAGGACTTAAAATCCTTCCAGTGTGGGTTCGACCCCCACCGAGGGCACCAGGAAAGGAATAACGCGCCTGCTCGGCGCGTTTTTTCATTACAGGTCCTAGGTCTATTTACAACCTTGGCCTAATTCCAAACGGAGGAATAAATGGAGAGCAGTAACCCGGTACTAAATCGCTACAACCGTCGAGGCTATGCATCTATGGGCAACAGCAATGTTGGCACAACAGGATTTAGCACTAGCTACGACGCCAACGAAGGCGGACAACTAGAAGATCTTTATAACGCACCTGCGGCATCATCAATGCGTACAGGTCGCATGACAATGGACGATGTTGTAACACGTACTGCAATGCTATTTGCAATACTTCTAGTTACAGGCGGTTTTGCTTGGAAGGCCTCCCTTGGCGGTGGCGCGCTAATCGGCGGCTTGATCGGCGCAACCGTATTAGGACTAGTAATTAGCTTCTCACGCAAAGTGCGTCCAGCTTTAGTTCTTACCTATGCAGCGCTTGAAGGAATTGTGCTCGGCACAATCTCTGCTACATACGAATCTGTATATCCAGGAATTATCAGCCAAGCAGTTCTAGCAACTGCAGTTGCATTTGCTGGCGTCTTATTTGCATACCGCAGCGGCAAGATTCAAATCACTGCGCGTGCGACAAAGATTGCAACCGGTGCAATTATTGGTTACCTAATTCTTGGCGTAATTAACATGATCGGTGGCAACTTTATTTTTGGCGGAACCTTTGGTCCACTTGTTGCCGTCTTTGGTGTTGGCCTTGCAACATTCTTCTTGGCAATGGATTTCGATCAGGCTGCTAAGGCAGTTGCCATCGGCGTGCCACAAGAAGAGTCATGGCGCGTTGGTTTCGGTTTGATGGTTTCAGTAGTTTGGCTATACCTAGAGGTATTGCGACTACTGTCTATCCTACGAAATAATGACTAATAGCAATTAAAAAAGCCCCCGAGCAATCGGGGGCTTTTTCTTTTTTCAAACTAACTTAGCTAGCCGAGAGTTTCGCCTGCGGCATCTTCTTTTGCCTTCTTGTAATCAGCATTGGTTCTAAGTGGCACTTCTTTTAAGAAGAGCGCCAAAATCACGCCAGTTAGCGTTACCGGAGCTGCTGTATAGAAGACAAAGTGGAATGAGTTAACGAAAGATTGCAGCACGGTGTGCTGAATATCTGCCGGCAACTCTTTAATCAGCGCTGAATTATTGGTTAGCGCCTTCATCTTTTCTGGATCAAAAGAGGCCATCGCTTCTGGATTGCTCTTAGCTAAATCTGCAAAACCTGATTGCATATAGTGCGCTAAACGATTTGTGAGAATTGAGCCAAATAGCGCAGTTCCGAAGACCGCTCCAAGTGAGCGGAAGAAGGTATTTGATGAGGTAGCAACGCCCATATCGCGCATTTCAACTGAGTTTTGAAGCGCGATAACAATGGTTTGCATTGATAGTCCAAGTCCCATACCAATCAATACAGCGTAAATTGCAACCTGCCAATATGGAGTATCTATCTGCAAACGAGTCATCATTATTAATCCAACCGTCATGATTGCAGTTCCGGCGATAGGGAAGCGCTTGTAATGCCCATGTTTGGTAATTGCCTTACCGCTATAGATAGACATTGTAAGAATTCCAAGCATTAATGGAATTAACTTAATACCTGCATCGGATGCGGTGTAACCCTTAACAACTTGCATATAAAGCGGCAACATCACAATTGCACCGAACATACCTGCGCCGATAACTGCGCCAAGGAGCGAAGTTACGTTAAAGGTATGGTTTTCAAATAAGTGCAGCGGAAGAATTGGTTCCTTAGCTCGTTTCTCTTGCATAAAGAAGAGCACGCCAACAATTAATCCAATTACTAAATAGATAATAGTGCGGCTATCAGTCCAACCATGTTCTGGTCCGTAAACAGAGAGTGTCAGCAGAATTGGTACAACTGATCCGATTAGCAAAATAGCACCTAAGTAATCAATTGAATGTTCGCGCTTGATTTTAGGAATATGTAGAACGGCAGAAGTAACTACTAAAGAGATTAAACCAAACGGAATATTGATGTAGAAAATCCAGCGCCATCCGGTGATGCCTAGGATGCTCGCGTGATCTGAGAAATACCCACCAAGTAGTGGGCCAGCTACAGATGAGAGGCCCCAAACTGCGCCGAAATAACCTTGGTAGCGACCACGTTCGCGCGGTGGAACGATGTCACCGATAATTACGAATGTAAGCGCCATCAAACCGCCAGCGCCAAGACCTTGAAGCGCACGAGTTGCAATTAGCTGCGTCATATTTTGCGAAGCGCCGGCCAGAGCAGAACCCAATAAGAAGGTAACAGTCGCAAATTGGAAAACCGGACGTCGGCCATAAAGATCAGAAATCTTTCCGTATAGTGGCGTCGCGGCGGTTGAAGTTAATAGGTAAGCGGTTACTACCCAGGTGTAATGATTTAATCCGTTGAATTCTTCAACAATATTCTTAAGAGCCGTTGAAACAATGGTCTGATCAAGAGCGGCCAATAAAAGGCCGGTCATCAAACCAGCCATTATTAACATAATCTCTTTGTGGGTGTGTTCTTTTTGCATCTCGTTAGACATAAGGAGATGTTATCGGTTCAAGAGAAGGTTAAGCGAAAGGCTGAGCTTCAAGAATTGCTACTTGAAAAACTTTTCCGTTCGGCGCCGTGTATGCAACGGTATCGCCAATCTTTTTGCCATTTACCGCGCTTCCAAGCGGAGATTTCTCAGAGTAAACATCTAAATCACCAGAAGATATTTCTCTTGAACCAAGTAAGAATTTCAATTCATCGCCAGCAAAATCAACGGTGACAATCATTCCTGGGCCTACGACGCCAGCTTCTCCGACAGGAGGTGCGCCAATGTGTGCATGTTCGAGCATGTGCTTTAACTGCTTGATGCGCGCTTCGTTCTTACCTTGCTCTTCACGAGCAGCGTGATAACCACCGTTCTCTTTTAAGTCTCCTTCAGCGCGAGCAGCTTCGATCTTCTTAACAATCTCTGCGCGCTTTGGGCCTTCAAGTTCGGCAAGCTCTGCTGTTAAACGATCAGCAGCTTCTTGGGTTAACCAGGTCTGTGTCATAAGGAGAGAAGAATATATTAATCAGCGGCAAAGCAACGAACTACGGATGCTGATACCGAATGTACACGCGTAGGAATCGTGGCAGTTACGCGTACATGTTTTTCGCCAGCAGGGATACGGTGCACAATCTCGCCCACTACAAATTTATCTAAATCGACAGCTGCCAATGTGCAATCAATTTCCTGCTTCGGATTATTTCTTGTGATCTCGAAGTAGATGCTCATGTTCTTCTCATCAATCTCTTTAAATGAAAGTAAATTAGAGACGACGGTCGGATTTGAATGATAAACACCGGTCCAAAAGAGCCAGCCAATCAAACTAGCGAAAATGAGATACGGAATAAAGCGCTTCTTACTGCGCTTGCGACCATAGCGGTCATCCATATCCAAAGGGCTACTCATAGGCGGTATTCTCTCACTATGAACAAGACCAGCGTAGACGTAGGCGTTGCAGGATCTATCACAATGATCGTTTTAACCGTCACCGTCGTAATTTTGCTTCGAAGCTTCTACAAGCGTTTTACAAATGTACGCAAGGATGACAAGTAGTAAATGAAGAAGTTTTGGCAGTGGCTTGCGACTGCCTTGCTAGTTGCGATTTTTCTCTCCCTGGCTAATTGGCAGTGGAATCGAGCGGACCTTTTAAAGAATCCCGCGGAGATTGATCAAACAATCGTGCCCCTAGATTCTTTAATTACTCCTGAAGGTTCCATTACCGACGAAGTCATTGGTCGCAGAGTTTCAGTTGAAGGACGCTTTGTAAGTTCATGGATTGCACCGCGCCAAGAAGGAAATAAAACTTGGGATGTTGCGCTCTTTCAAACCAAAGACAATGCGGCAATTCTTGTGGTCCGCGGATATCAGAAATTTGCGCCTTTAAATTTATCGAATGTGAAGATAGTCGGATATTTAGTGCCGCCACAGAGCAGCGATG
>JALQWD010000003.1 GCA_023260175.1 Candidatus Nanopelagicaceae bacterium
CGTTGCGGAGTTAAGCCCTGCTGACTAAATGCAATCGCAGTCGCTTCTGCGGTTCCAACCCAGATTGGCAGGTAACGCTGACCAGAGATCTCTTTTAGGAGAACGATCGGTTGGTTAGATGGCATCTCAATTCGGACGCCAATAACCTCTACCGGAATCATTTTTAACGAAGACGATTTACGCCGGTACGAACTAACGCTGCATGAAGCTTTACAGAGAGTGATGCCAATTCGCGTTGAACTTCCTCGGCGCGAGCTTTAGCTTCGATGCTCTTCTGGCGATTAAGTGGCGTGATAACTTGCTCGATCAAACCAATTTCACGATCTGCCGCCGACTTAAATGAACGCAAGTGGCGTGATTCAATTCCGAATGAAGCAAGTTCGGTAACTACCTTTGCAACAGCAAGCGCATCTGCATCGTAGTAGCGGCCGACTAGAGTGATAAGCCCATGGCTCTCGATTTCAACGAGCTGTTCATCTTTAAGGCCAGATGCCTTAAGTAGCTCTTCACGAGATAAGCGGAGCTCTGAGCTCTCGGCAAATGATGCTGCGCTGATATCTGAATCTGTTGAAATTACACCAAGACGTGGTGCCGGCGCACTGCTGCCATTGCCAGGTGTTAAACCGCGATCCATTGCTTCCAAATTATCTTTAATGACTTTAAGCGGTAGATACTGATCGCGTTGCGCAAGGAGCACATAACGTAAACGATCTAAATCGACGGCTGTAAATTTACGGTAACCAGATGGTGTGCGCTGAGGTTCGATTAAACCCTCTGACTCTAAGAATCGGATCTTTGAAATTGTTACGTCTGGGAACTCTCCGCGGAGTCTTCCTAGAACTTCACCGATGCTGAGGTAAGCGCGTGCTGGTACTGACATTTATTAATTCCCTTTTGTTAATACTTTTACTTTTTATTGTTTATTTTTTGCACGAACAACATATGAAACTTGCCAAATTGAATCTCATCGCCACTAGTTAAAGTTGCACGAGCAATTGAATTGTTATTGACGTAAGTGCCGTTGAGGCTACCTAGATCAATTAATTCGAAACGCTCTCCTGCACGACGGATATTTGCATGTTTACGCGAGACAGTTACATCATCTAGTAAGACATCGTTATCGCCAGAGCGACCGATTGTTGTCTCAGGGGAATCTAGAAGGAAACGCTCTCCGCGGTTTGGGCCACGATGAATAATCAACATCGCAGCATCTGGATTTAGTTGGGAAATAACGTTGCGCTCTTCTTCAGTTAACTGCTCGAGCGCATCTTCTGAATCAACAGAACGGAGACCGAGATTGATAGTCGAGGTGACCTCGTACTCAATCTCTGCCATGGGGAACCTCTTTTGATTAACGTTAACTAAACCTTGAGGGCGAACTTAATGACCCCAAGGGGTTACCGTCAAGTGGAGGTTTTAACCGATAAGGCTTGAGTAGGCCGATGAATCCATTAGCTCTGATGAAGGAGCTGAAACCTCGATCTCAGCAATCCAGCCAGCGCCATATGGATCTGAATTCAAAGTCTCAGGTGCAGCATCTAATTGTGAATTAACTGCAATTACTTTGCCGGTTACAGGTGAGAATAATTCTGAAACGCTCTTAGTTGATTCGATTTCGCCGCAAACTGAACCTTCAGTTACAGAATCGCCAACTTTTGGAAGTTGCACATAAACAATGTCGCCAAGTGCGCCTTGCGCATAATCAGTAATGCCAATCTTGAAGCGATTGCCACCAAGATCTTCTACCCATTCGTGATCTTTTGAGTACTGAAGATTTCCTGGAACGTTTGACACTTTAAATCCCCTTCATATGCGCGATTAAGAATTAACCTTTGATTAAACCGTTGGGAAATCTAATACTTTTTATGCCAGATACCAAGTACCCAACGCCGGTAATGAGGTATAGCGCTACTCCCCAGGCGCTAAAGGCCCAGCCGAAGACAAACCCTAGTGTTCCCCACAACCCCGCGCTCTGGGATAGAAATAGCAGCGGGAAGGCGTAGAGCAGATTAAAGGTCGCAGCTTTGCCAATGTAATTGACCGTCAAAACCGGTAGATGTTTTCGCTGTAGCGCTATATTTACAAATAGAAGTGCGATATCTCTGATGACAAGCGCGAGTACCAACCACGTTGGCATGATCGCTCGATCCCATAAAACATAAAGCGAAGCTGCAATATAGAAGCGATCGAATAGCGGATCGAGCATCGCCCCTAGTTTTGATTCTTGATGTAACCAACGGGCAATCTTGCCGTCGAAATAATCAGTGAGACTTGCAATAGCAAGAATCAAAAGCGCCAAACCATCTCTACGGTCACCAGCAAAATTGAGAAATAACGGAATTAACGCACCACGTAAGACTGATAGCGCATTAGGTATCGTAAACATTAGTCGCGCTCTCTTACCTTTATGGAGACCTGAACTGGACTTCCTTCAAAGCCAAACTCTTCGCGAAGTTTGCGTTCGATAAATCGGCGATATGGTGGTTCGATCCAATCGTTAGTGAAGACCACAAACTTAGGTGGCGCAATGCCTGCCTGCGTTGCGTAATAAACCTTCGGTTGCTTTCCACCACGAACTGGCGGCGGAGTTGCCCCGATAAGTGCGCCAAGGAAGGAATTTAGCTTTCCAGTTGGAACACGAGTTTCCCATGAAGCAAGAGCTGTTCTTAGCGCTGGCGCTAAACGATCGCGATGCCAACCTGTCTTTGCAGCAACATTTACACGCTGTGCCCAAGTGATGTGAGTTAGATGGCGATCAAGTTCTTTATCTAGTTGAATGCGGCGATCCTCATCAACTAGATCCCACTTATTCATAACAAGAACTAGAGCCTTGCCGGCATCTTCAACCATGCTGATGATTTTCAAATCTTGTTCGGTCATCGGTTCTGATGCATCTAGAACCAAAGCAACAACTTCGGCTCGCTCTAGAGCAACTTGTGTGCGCAGAATTGAATAGTAATCACTGCCGCTAGCTTGATTAGCACGCTTCTTAATTCCTGCAGTATCGACAAAGCGCCATGTTGATCCACCGAAATCAATCAAAGAGTCAACTGGATCTCTAGTTGTGCCTGCTTTGTCATCCACTAATGAAAGCTGCTCTCCGGCAATTGCATTTAACAAACTTGATTTACCAACATTTGGTCTTCCAATTAACGCAACCTTGCGATGGTTATCTTTAACGATTGCGCTGCCAACTTCAGGCAAAGAAGCTACAACTAAATCTAAAAGATCTGCACTTCCCTTACCGTGCAAAGCGGTAACAAAATGCGGTTCGCCAAGTCCCAAATTCCAGAGCGCATGAGCTTCCGATTCCTCTTTAGGCGAATCAACTTTGTTTGCTACCAAAAATACTTTCTTTTTAGATTTACGAAGTGCATCAACCATCGCTTCATCTTCAGTCTGCGCGCCAACTTGTGCATCTACTACAAAGAGAATTACATCTGCCTCTTCAATTGCAATCTCTGCTCCAGCGCTAACACCAATAGAGATTCCATCGGGATGAGACTCCCAACCTCCAGTATCCATCAAGATGAATTCGCGAGAATTCCATTCGCACTCGTAGCGCACGCGATCTCGCGTTACACCTGGCACGTCTTCAACAATTGCTTCACGGCGACCTAGAAAACGATTAATTAATGTTGATTTACCAACATTTGGTCGCCCAAGAATTGCAACGATTGGTAATCCAAGTAGCTGGCGCTCCTTAAGCAATTCCCAAATTAATTCAACAGTCTCTTCTAGGTTGATCTCTGTTGAATCTACAACAACGGCATCAATAGCTTGTTCTAGAGGCGATGCAGCCCGAGTTGAATCTTTCTCATCGCGCACTGCAAGAGATTGCGCTAAATCCTTATCGGTATTTAATTCCGCTTCTCTGCGCTTTGCGCGTGCATCTAGATCTGCTGTTAGATAAATCTTAAGGTGAGACTGTGGTGCCACAACAGTTCCAATATCTCGACCTTCAACAACAATTCCACGTTTTGCTTCATTAATAATTTTGCGTTGCAATAACAATAGCTCTGCGCGCACTTCTGGCATCGCAGCATAGGTTGAAACCTGAGCAGTTACCTCTTCACTGCGAATCTCTTCTGAGATATCTACTTTGCCGCATTTGAGAATTGGTTTCTCTGGATCTGGATTAAAAGTTAGCTTCTCGTCCATAAGAGCTTCAACCAACATATTGGCATCAGTAATTTTTTTCTGCATTGCAAGCCAAGTTGCGCCGCGATACAACGCACCTGTATCTAAATAATTCCAATCAGCGCGTTTAGCAAGCGCTTTAGCGGTACTTGATTTACCGGCACCGCTTGGTCCATCCATTGCAACAATAATTGGCATTACTTCTCCGAACGCGGTGGGTGTACGCGCCAATTAGCTGCCAACAGATGCTTCTGTAAAACATCTGCGTTGCTTGGGCTTAAAGCTAACAAAACTAAACCTGTCTCTTGTTCTGGTGAATGCTCAATGGTTATATCTTCCACGTTTACATTTGCTTTTGCACATTCACCAAAGAGCAGCGCTAATTGATTTGGTTTATCGTCAATAACTATCGGCAGATAGGTGTAATTTCGTGAAGCGCTACGGTGCTTGCCTGGTAGCGATTGACGGCCTTTGCGCCCTCTCTCAAGCACGCTGGAAACATCATATGTATCAATTAATGTCGATAAATCACTTTGGAAATCTTTGAGTAAAGGAAGCAGCGCATCTTGATTTAGCTTCAAAATCTCTCGCCATAACTCCGGATTGGAAGCGGCGATTCTCGTGGTATCCAGAACCCCACTTCCGGCAAGGGCTAAATGTTCTGGACTCTTTCCAAGTAACTGCGCAGCTAAGAGCGAGGAGATTATCTGGGGCATATGGCTAACCGCGGCCACCGCCATATCGTGATCCTCTACGCTCATTGCAATGACCCGTGCGCCAAGTTTCTCGATTAACTCTTTCACTTGCGCAATAGCTTGGCCAGAGGTTTCGTTAAGCGGAGTGATAATCCAACTCTTTCCAACAAATAGATCAGATTGAGCCGCCTCTGCCCCATCGAGTTCTCGACCTGCCATCGGATGGGTTGGACAGAATCGCTCTGCTAACTCAGGAAATTTCTGCACTTCAACTTTAACTTTAGTTTTAGTACTACCAATATCTATAAACGTCGACTTTGGATACAGATTTTTATACTTTGAAAGTATGCCTTCTAAGGCGCTCGTCGGTGTCGCAATAACAACTAAGTTTGGATCCTTTATTACCGAGGTGGCATCAGCTAAATCATTGGCTAAAGATTGCGCACGCCCATCTTCATCGATTAATTGAACCTCTGCACCGGCGCGCTTTGCTCCAAGCGCAATTGAGGTTCCAATCAACCCTGCGCCGATTATTACTATCTTCATTGCGCGATATCTTTACGTAAAGCTTGCGCCCCTCGAAGATAGATATGTTTTGCAGCTCTATCCATCTGAACATGGAGCATCACTCGAATCACTAGCGGCATTGAGCCAGGTACATCCATCTCAACCGCACACAAGAGCGGTACTGCTCCAAAACCAATCTCTCTAGCCGAAGCCGCTGGAAACGAGGCATTTAAATCAGGGGTGCAGGTAAGAAGAACTGAGATCACATCATCGGTTTGCAAATCATTGGCCTGCAAAATGGCAGGTAAGAGCTCTTTAACTCCGGAGGCAATCTCCTCTGGAGTATTGGCGCTCACTTGAATCGCGCCACGAATAGCTCTCAAGTTCATGTCGAGAGTTTACCTTTCCTATTAAAATTTCGTCGGATTTAGAAATAACCTTTTCCAGACATATGCATTTGTCGTTAAATCGAATCTTTCGTTTGAACGCCCAATCACTTTCGTTGCTTTATCGGACACGGTTAAATGTCGATAAAACGTTTCTGATTGACAATTTGCGCCTTGTGATTGTCGATAAATATGTATTTGTCTAGCTATGAAGTTGTTTTATTAATATATCGATATTTATATATTATCAATATATGGTTTTAAGGTTTTATTTGTAAAGCTTTATATAAATTAGACACTTCAACCTCATTTAGATCTCTCCAGCGACCCTCTTTCAAATCCCCTAGGAGGATTGGACCAAATTGACTTCGCACCAACCTTAAGACTGAAACCCCTATTGCCTCCATCAACCGTCTAATGATGTGGTATCGACCCTCATGAATCTTCAATTCCAGCCAATTATTAGGTAGCTCTTTATAGCCAGTTACTCGGGCAATTCCATCCTCTAGCTCAACGCCTTTGGTTAGTATCGATTTCGCATCCTTTGGCAGCTCCCCTTCGAAATTCACAAGATAGGTCTTCTCCAGACCGAAACTTGGATGGGTCGCCCTAAAAGTGATCTCGCCGTCGTTTGTTAGGAGAATTAAACCTTCAGAATCCTTATCAAGACGTCCTACATGAAATAGGCGCTCTTTTCGAAAATCGACTAGCTCTGAGAGCGATGGTCGACCATCCGGGTCGAACATAGTGGAAAGTACACCTCTAGGTTTATATAGTGCTAAATAAGTTTTAGACAATGTTTTGTTTATTGTCTCACCATCAACTTCTACTTTAGACTTTTCATCCACTTTATAGCCTAATTCGGTGATTCTCTTGCCATTTACCTTAACTCGGCCAGCTTCAATCAATGAGTCGGCACCTCGGCGGCTGGTAACGCCAGCATCGGCAATATATTTATTTAAGCGAATTTCCATTAGCGCAAGATTCCCATCTTTCGTGATGAGGCAATCCTACGTCAGGGCTACTTATTCAGTCAAAGCTAATCAGTCAAAGAATCTAGAACTTCATCAAGCGCCGCAAGATCCGGTAGGTACGGCGCTAGAGCTGGCAGGTCCTCAATTGAATTAATCCCTAGACGCTCCAAGAAGTAAGTGGTTGTCTTATAGAGGATGGCGCCAGATTCGTGCTCTACGCCAGACTCTTCAACCAGCCCACGATTTACCAGGGTTTTCATAACTGCCTCCACGTTTACACCGCGGATAGCTGAGACGCGGGCCCTAGAGATTGGTTGGCGGTATGCAATTACCGCTAAAGTCTCAAGTGCAGCTTGAGTTAACCGGCTCTGCTGACCGTCGAGCACGAATCGCTCCACGACGCTAGCTTGATCTGGATGGCTGTAGAAGCGCCAACCGCCATTTATCTTCTTTAATTCAAAGCCCCTACCTTGGTAGCTCTCAACGAGCTCCGAAATCGCCTTATCTATCTCCTCGACTGGCTGCTCGAGAATCGTGGCCAGAGTGGTTTCGGTGACTGGCTCGTCGACCACCATCAAAATTGCCTCTATCGAGCGGTGTAGCTCATTCATCGCTGCCCTCTCCATTCTCTAAATCTGGATTTACCTCTACGTCAAACTCCTCAGAGATGGCGATCTCGCCCGATTCTGAGCCTACCCAGCTAATCTGCAGATCGGTGAAGGCCTCAAGTTGCTCAAAGCGGAGCGACCCGCTGCGATATAGATCAAGTAGCGCTAAGAAGCGAGCTACCACCACCATTGGCTCTTCCGCGTCATGTGTTAGCGCTCTAAAACTTAAGTGTTTAGCTAGCCGTAGCGCTGCGATTACAAACTTAGTCTGTTCGGCGACATTTACTAACGGCTTATGGATATGTTCGACTGAAACTACCGGTGGCGCTTTTGGAAAGAGCACGCGATCAGCGATAACCGCGAAGCGCTCTGGTCCAAC
>JALQWD010000030.1 GCA_023260175.1 Candidatus Nanopelagicaceae bacterium
TACCGAACTCTGGATGTTTCGCTAATTCCTGCAGTAAATCGCCGATATTTGTGAGATTTCCGTTGTGGGCAAGAGCCAAAGTTCCGTACTTGGTAGGGCGCAGGGTTGGCTGCGCATTTACCCAGGTAGAGCTACCGGTTGTTGAATAACGTGTATGGCCGATAGCTAAATGGCCCTTTAGGTTTGCTAAATCATGCTCTGTGAAAACTTGAGAGACCAGACCCATATCTTTGTAAATCAAAATACGTTCGCCATCTGAAGTCGCAATACCTGCAGATTCTTGGCCGCGATGTTGCAACGCATATAGACCGTAGAAGGTTAACTTTGCAACTTCCTCTTCCGGCGCCCAAACACCAAAAATGCCACAAGCATCCTGTGGTCCTTTATCTTCTTCGAAGAGATTATGAGTTAACTTGCCATCAGGACGTCTCATTGCGCTGCTCCAATCGGAAGATACTCACTTAAATCGGCGCGCGCACCGGATGCGCTAATTGATCCGCGATCCATTGCATCGCTCCACTTTAAATCTCCACTTGCAAGCGCCAACCAAGTATCTGCATCCATCTCAATAACATTTGGCGGAGTGCCACGGGTATGAGTTGGACCGTCGCCACATTGAATTGCAGCGTACGGTGGAATGCGCACTTCAATGGCGCGACCGGGTGCGCGCTTAACAAGTTCAGCAAGAGTTGCTTTCACTTGTTGCATCACCTCCGGATTTCTTGTCATGAGAAAAGCTTTGGCAGCGTTTCTGTGTAAGCCTTACGAAGTTCTGTTAGTGAAATAGCAGCATCATTAATTACTAATGAATCGCCGCCTGTTTCGCCAACCTTTGCAACTGCAATTGAATGCTTCGCGCATAATGTTTCTAACTTTGCGCCATCTTTAACAGCGACTAGTACTCGACCAGGAGTTTCACTTAATAAATCAACTGCTGGATTAGCAAGATTTAGCTTCGCGCCAACGCCATTTTTGAGCGTCATTTCAGTGATAACGGCAGCTAATCCGCCCTGTGAAAGATCATGCGCTGCTATGAAAACTTGCTCTGTTCGACCAGCAACTAGAAGATCGTTAAGTCGCATTGCTGTAGGAATATCAGAAACAGGCGCCACGCCTCCGCGCTGACCATGAAGATATGCCCACTCAGATCCTGCGAAATCAGATTTGGTTTCGCCAATTAAGTAAAGAGCAAGTCCAGATTCTTTGTACGACATTGGTGTTCGGGTACGAACATCATCAATCACGCCAAGTACACCAATTACTGGTGTCGGAAGAATCGCAACATCGCCAGTCTGATTGTAGAAAGAAACATTGCCACCAGTAACTGGTAGACCCATCTCTAAACAGGCATCTGCTAATCCTCGAACAGATTCTGCAAACTGCCACATCACGCCTGGATCTTCAG
The DNA here is from genome assembly GCA_023260175.1 of Candidatus Nanopelagicaceae bacterium. The sequence continues at coordinate 1,406 of JALQWD010000030.1, forward strand.
GTGAACCAAAGTTTAAGCAATTAGTAACGGCGAGTGGTTTTGCACCAGCAGTTGCAATATTGCGACAAGCTTCAAGAAGTGCGAGCTTTGCGCCTTCGTATGGATTTAAGTAGGACCAATTTGCATTTGCATCTGTAGAAACTGCAACGCCTAAGTGAGTCTCTTCATCGATGCGGACCATTCCAGAATCTTCTGGCTGTGATTGCACGGTATTACCTAATACGTAGCGATCATATTGATTGGTAACCCAAGATTTATCTGCGATATTTGGTGCAGAGACAATCTTTAATACTGCTTCCTTGATCTCCGCAGCGTTGCTTGGCATTGGTAAATCAAGTTTCTGCTTAGCAACTTCGTCAATATATGCAGGCTTAGCAAGTGGGCGCTGATAAACCGGGCCATCGTGTGCCACGGTGCGAGGTGGCACATCAACAATTACTTCACCGTGCCAAGTAATAATCAAGCGATCGCCATCTGTAACTTCTCCAATTACGGTGGCAGTTACATCCCACTTCTTGCAGATTTCCATGAATTTATCGATGTTTTTAGGCTCAACAATCGCGCACATACGCTCTTGAGATTCAGACATCAGAATCTCTTCAGGAGATAGCGATGGGTCACGAAGCGGAACGCGATCTAGTTCGACCTGCATACCTCCGGTGCCGCCAGATGCTAGCTCTGATGTGGCACATGAAAGTCCGGCGCCGCCCAAATCTTGAATACCAACAACTAAGTCAGCTGCGAAAATTTCTAGAGAACATTCGATTAGAACTTTCTCTGCAAATGGATCGCCAACCTGAACAGATGGACGCTTTGCCGGACCTTCTTCACCGAATGTTTCAGAAGCTAGAACAGATACGCCACCAATGCCATCGCCGCCAGTCTTTGCGCCAAATAGCACAACTAAATTTCCAGCGCCTGATGCTTTAGCTAATTTAATTTCATCGTGCTTCATTACGCCGACGCAGAGAGCATTAACTAACGGGTTACCAATATAAGTTTCATCGAAGACAACTTCTCCACCAATATTTGGTAAACCTAAACAATTTCCGTACCCACCAACGCCTGCAATTACGCCAGGTAATACGCGGCGAGTATCTGCGGCATCTGCTGGACCGAAACGAAGTGGATCCATAACTGCGACTGGACGAGCGCCCATTGTCAGAATGTCGCGAACAATTCCGCCAACACCGGTTGCAGCGCCCTGATAAGGCTCTACGAATGATGGGTGGTTATGTGATTCGATTTTAAAAGTAACGGCATAACCTTGTCCAACATCGACAACGCCAGCGTTCTCA
>JALQWD010000120.1 GCA_023260175.1 Candidatus Nanopelagicaceae bacterium
TTCTTGGCGTGATAGCGCGCCCTCTAAACATGCTGCTTTCATTGGGCATGCACCGCAGAGCGCCTTCGCCGCTGCTACAACTGTCTCATCTTCATTGAAGAAAAGCTCTGCATCTACGTTGTGGCACGGCAAACTCAGCTCTTGACCTGTTACTGCTTCCAAACCAATCAGCTCTTCGTTCCAACCTGGAACTAGTAGCTCTCCGAATAGCACTGACATTTTTCTCTCCCTTACCTTTCCTTCTCTGTTTTCTGTATAAATGAAAAAAGCCCCAAATCCTTTTTGGATTTGAGGCCTATTGGCTGTTGCTATGGATTAACCATTAACACCAATAGGTCCCTTTCCAAAATAGGTACCAAAATGTGCATAGGCACGCTTGGCAGACCAATTAGTAGGGTTAGTAGTTGAATAAGCAGCGTTGAAAGAAGGCGCGACGAATGAAGCAAATGTCATTAATTTTGCTGACATTTCATCGCCTCTCTCTTCTATTTCAATTAAGAAATTAATTCTCAAATGAATGAGCGGCAAGGGTAAAGCATCGCCTTTGATTGGCGCAACTTAATTAATTCTCTATTGATTAGTTGCTGGTGATTGAGCGTAAGAATGGACTTGGAACCCCGCCATGGCTCATATGTAAATGGGTACGAGCACGGGTGATACCCACGTAAAACAAGCGTAACTCTTCCTCTTCAGGCGTATCTGGGTATGGCAGATACCCCTCGCCAATTCCGATCAAGAAGACTCGATCCCATTCCAGACCTTTAGCTGCGTGCAGAGTAGCCAGAGTTGCAACTGGCATCTGCGGTGGATTGTTCTGCTGCGCGCGATCTTCAATTTCGCCGAGGAAATTACGAAGTGTTTTTGGTTGAAATTTATCGTCTGCATCTAATTCGCGAGCTAAATGAATCATCGCCCCAATTCCATCCATTGCATCGCCTGATAAATATGGCTGAGCTAAACCACGAAGTTCATCAACCCAATTAACATCAGGATTTGGAATTACTGAAGCCTGGCGAATGTCGCGGATAAATTCCCGAATCTCTGCGCGATCGAAGAAGCGATCATTACTTCTAATTTGATACGGAAGTCCCGCCTCTTTAAAAGATTTTTGAATTGTCTGCAATTGTGCATTGGTGCGCGCTAGAACAGCGATGCTCTCTGGGCGCTCCCCTTGGCTAATCAAATCTGTAATTTGATTGGTAACTCCGACCGCCTCTTGGCCATCGGTTTTATATTCAGTTAATACCGGTTGATTACCGTGATCATTAACTGGTGCAAGTTCATGACCCATACGATTACTACGCAAAACAGCGTTTGCTGCAAATAAAATTTCTGGAGTAGATCGGTAACCTGTACTTAAACGAATAACCTCTGCTTCAGGGAAACGATTGGTAAAACCCAATAAATAACTAGGAGTAGCTCCTGCGAATGTATAAATCGTTTGCGCCGGATCACCAACAACACAAATATCGTTTCGCTTTCCAAGCCATGCATCAATCAGACGTTGTTGAAGTGGAGAGATGTCTTGATATTCATCAACAGTGAAATAGCGATACTGATCATGAATCTTTTCGCGAACCTGAGCTTCGTTTTCAATCATTGCCGTTGTCAGCAGTAGCAAATCTTCAAAATCTAAAGTGCGTTCTTGTTTTTTGAGAGATTCATATGCCACGTAAATCTTGGCAATATCTTCGATATTCACTCGCGAGCGAACTTGGCGTTGAGTCGCTAGAAAATCTTCTGGCGCAATCTGATTAACTTTCGCCCATTCGATTTCAGTTGCGATATCGCGTAGCGCTTCGCGGCTATTTACCGGTAATTTGATTCCAGCACGCTCAACACTGGCGTTAATAAACGGGGTTTTTGAGGTCAATAACTCCGGACTCTGGCCACCAAAGACTGTCGGCCAAAAATACAGAAGTTGTTTAAGCGCAGCGGAGTGAATGGTTCGCGCATTTACCCCAGGAAAACCCAACATTCGAAGTCGAGTGCGCATCTCTCCGGCTGCGCGAGCGGTGAAAGTAATTGCCATAACGCGTTGCGGATCCATGACACCAATTGCAGATGCATATGCAATTCGGTGAGTAATTGCGCGTGTTTTACCGGTTCCGGCACCTGCAATTACGCAGACTGGTCCACGAGTAGCAAGTGCAACTTTGCGCTGTTCGTCATCTAACGCCGCCAAAATTTCATCAGCGTTAGCCATTTAACCACCGCTCAATCATTTTTCTTGAAACTGTTGTGTGCGGCGGTAAATTTAAAGTGCCATCCGCTGACGCAGAAAGTAATTGCTCCTGGGTAAACCATTTTAGGTCGACAATCTCTTGACCATCCGGCTTTGCAATTTCTGGATTATCTGTAAATGCTTCAAATGCCAACATAATTGAATTAGGAAATGGCCAAGGTTGAGAGAAAAGATATTTAATATCCGAAACTTCTAAACCAGTCTCTTCCTTAACCTCACGAACTACTGCAGCTTCTAAAGATTCGCCTGGTTCGACAAAGCCTGCAAAATTGGAGAATCGACCCTCTACCCAGACTGCTTGGCGACCTAAACATAAGCGTCCGTTGCGATCTTGAACTGCAACAATAATTGCCGGATCAGTTCTTGGGAAATGATGTGTTTGATCGGCAGGGCACTCGCGCACCCAACCGTTTTCGATAATTTCAGTCTCGGTTCCACAGCGCGAACAGCTTTGGTGAGTTTCGTGCCAATTAATTAAGGCGAGGGCAGTAACTGCAATCTCTAATTCATCTTCGTTTAGTTGACCAGCAAAGTCTCGAAGGGTTGGACCATCTGAAAGTTCTTGATTGACCGCAAAATAATGTTGGCCATTTAATTCTCCGATGTAAATTCTTTTAGAAGAATCTAGATCTGAGAAAGCCCCTGCGCCCAGAAAGACCAGGCGGGATTCTTCGGTATAAAAATGACCGCGCCAGATCTGAATAATCTTCGCTTGCGCCCAGTACTTATGGGCATCTGCTCTATCTCCGCGGTTCATAACAGACGCGAGATTAGTGCTTTTCTAGCAGCGCCACTAACTCCGCTTCAGTGAGCAGATCGCTTCGGCGGTCATCCTGGCCCGTTGGGACGTAATGGAAAGCAGCGCTCACGGATTCAACTGGAACTCCGGCAATTTTGGCCCAAGCCAATCGATACATTGCTAATTGAATAGCTGCTGCTTGGCTCAATTTCTTAGAACCGGTCTTCCAATCAACAACTTCAAAACCATTTTCAGTCTTATAAACCGCATCGATACGCCCGCGAATTAATACTCCAGCAAGCACCGTTTCAAATGGAACTTCTAATCGATACGGAACTTTCTTAGCCCAATCCGAAGCTAACCACTTGCTCTTTAACTCTTCTAGCTTTCCATCCTCTTCGATCTTGTCAAAGTAATCTAAATCTTCATCATCAAATAGAGTTTCGGATTTAAGATGCTGCTCAACCCAGTTATGGAAATCAGTACCGCGTCGTGCAAATTGATCTTGCAAGAATGGCATTGGCCTACGGATTGATTGCGCTAGCGCTTCAGGATCTTCCTTTAGCGCGATCAAAGTAGAGACCGAAAGTCTTGGTGGCAGATAAATATCGGTTCCGCTACGACGATCTTCAATCTGCTTGATCAAAAGAGCTACATCATTATCAGAACTCTCTGCCGCAACCTCTTCATATATTCCGGCAGCTTTTTTTAGCTGTTCTAATCTTCTATTTGGAATTGGCCAGCTCTCAGAAATTTCTCGTTCTAGCAATGGATTAGTTGCAGGTTTCTTATCTGAATCCAAATCACTATCTAATTGAAGGAAATCACAGATTAATCTAAATACATCGCTAGCTTCATCGATATTTGTGCGGGTATCCCAATATGACATGGTGCAGTGCAACGTCTTCTTTGCACGAGTCACTGCCACGTAAGCCAAGCGCCACTCCTCTTGGCGACGGAACGCTGCGCAACGTTCTTTGAAATCCTTAAACTCTGCTGCGGCGCTCTTGGCATCATGTAGCGCGGAGAGATCCAAATCTGGAAATTCCGAGGCATCGCCGCGTAGCGCAAATGGAATCTCTGCTTCATTGTGCAACCAGGAGATAGTGCCCTGCGGATAGGCCTTAGGGAACTGTTTTTCAACGATTCCAGGGATCACCACATGATCCCATTCGGCGCCTTTAGACATATGAATTGTCAGCAATTGAATAACATCGCTATGAACTTCAGGTGCGCCTGATTCCAAACCACGTTCGTGATCAATAGTCGCATCTAACCAACGAACAAATTCAATGATTGAGCCATTGCTAGATGAGAATTTATTCGCCTCTTCATTAAAGCGATCTAAATGGCGACGACCATTGGATCCGCCATCGCGTACCAATAGTTCGACGGTAAGACCCAAATATTCTTCGATCTCATAAATTAAATCAGCCAAAGAACCATTTGCGCGATTTCGTAAACGACGTAAATCTTTTGAGAACTCGACCAATCGCTTAAATCCAACTTCAGAAAATTCGCTTCGATCTGCACTTTCAATTTCATCTAGCGCTTCAATTAAAGAACCTGCAGCACTGTCATCTGCTTCTGCAGTTTCTAATACTTGAGTCGCCATTGCCGAAATTAAATCTGTATCGCTACCTGATTGATAATCGCGCTTGCGCTTAAATCTGCCCAGCGCTGCAATATCTTGAACTCCAATTGCCAAGCGCGGACTTGTTAAATGGCGCATTAGCGCAGAACCTGCTTCGGCATCAACAATTACTTTAAGTAAGGTAAATACATCAGTAACTTCTGGAACCTGCATCAAACCGCCGATACCCAAAACTTCTACCGGAAGATCGTGTGCACGTAACGCCTTTTCGATATCCACAATCTGTTTACGATTGCGAACTAGAATGGCAAATGACTCATCGCTGCCTTTTTCATCCCAAAGTTTTGAGATGCGCTCGGCAATTCCCGCCGCCTCAAGTTCAACATTCTCATAAATATCACGGAGCACTAATCCCGGACCAGCACCCTTACGCGGTTGCAACTCTTTTACATTTAAACGTATCTGTTTGCCCACAACTTGGCCTACCTGATTGGCCAAACTAAGGATCGCTTTATCGTTGCGGAAGGTCGTAGAGAGCTTATATTCCGCTACTTTTTCAGGGTCGCCGCTGATTGCAAAGCTATTAGGGAAATCTTTAATGGTGCCGATGGCTGCGCCGCGCCAGCCATAAATCGCTTGATAAGGATCGCCAACTGCCATAACTGGATGGCCATCTTTAAATAGAGCGCTCAACATGCGTACTTGAGATTGCGAAGTATCTTGGTACTCATCTAGGAGAACTACCTTGTACTTAGCCCTCTCTAGTTCGCCAACTTTTTCAACCTCTTGCGCAATCTTTGCAGCATAGAACATCTGATCATCAAATGAGAGTTGTCCGCTAGCAATACGTTCTTCTCTTAGCTTCTGCGAAATTTCAAGTAATTTAATACGTTGCTTAAGAACCAGCTTAACTTTATCAACATCTTTATCTGATGGTATATCTGTTATTCGTTCCAAGACTTTATTGGTCTCAGAGATAATTTCTGCCTCTGTTACTCCATGTTCCATTGCGCTCTTGGTTAAACCAAGTAAGTCACTAACTAGAGTTTTAAATGCACCGTCATATTCAAATTCATGATCATCCCAGGTGCGTAATACTCTGGCAGCTTGTTGCCAAACTACTGCCTCACCAATTAGATCTGAATCAGTATCAATTCCTAATCGCAGCCCATATTCGCGAAGAATATTTCCGGCATAGGAGTGATAGGTCATTACCGGTACCTCTACCGAAATATTGC
>JALQWD010000189.1 GCA_023260175.1 Candidatus Nanopelagicaceae bacterium
CCCCAAAACCCCAAAACCCCACATTTGATTATAATTTTATATTTTAATTATGACCCAAAACAACAAGAATAATATAACTTCCCCAACGATTGAATTAAATGTTGCAGAGACGCCGAACTCTGAAGCGTGGCGCGCATTATCAGCGACCTCGCCTGCATGAAGAAGCGCTTTAGTTGGAATACAACCGCGGTGTAAACAAGTACCACCGACTTTATCTGCCTCAATTAAAGCTACTGATAGTCCAAGGCTTGTTGCACGTAGTGCGCATGCATAACCGCCAGAACCGCCGCCAAGAATTACAACGTCATATGACATTTAGTGCTCCATACAGGTTGGATGAAAATCCCTTAGGAGGCCTATCCTGCCACTCGAGCCTTTTTATCGCGAATTAAGGCTTTCTTATCGAGCCATTTCAATCAGTGAACGGACTGTGATACCAGAAGCACCGACTGGGGTATGGCCATAAGCCTTTCCAGTATTGATTTCAACGCCAGCGATATCTAGATGTAACCAAGGTAACTCATCATTAATGAATTCCTTTAGGAAGAGTCCAGCGACTAATGCGCCACCCATGCGTTCGCCAATGTTTGCGATATCTGCAATAGGAGTATCAAGCGATGCGCGCAGTTCTTCCGGAAGTGGAAGCTGCCAGAACTGTTCGCCTGTTTGATCTGTGACATCTAAGAATTCTGCACAGAATTCATCATTGTTAGTCATGACAGCTGAATAACGTGTACCAAGTGCAACTACTTTTGCACCAGTAAGAGTTGCAACATCAACCAACGCATCTAAGTTCTTGTTCTCCTGCGCTTTAACGATTGCGTCAGCGAGAACTAGTCGACCTTCTGCATCAGGATTTAAAACTTCAACTGTTTTACCGCCATAAATAGTGATCACATCTGAAGGGCGAGTAGCGGTATCTGAAACCATATTTTCAGCAAGTGCGGCCCAAGCATCAATTGCAATCGGAAGTTTCAATTCCGCAATCGCGAGAATAGCGCCTACAACAGAAGCTGCACCTGTCATATCCGCTTTCATCTCATCCATATTTGCAGCAGGCTTCAAAGCTAGTCCGCCGCTATCGAAAGTAATTCCTTTTCCGACATATGCAAGGGTGCGTTGCGCCTTAGCTGGCTTGTATGAGAGATGTACTAAGCGCGGAGGATTGGCAGATCCTTGACCGACGCCTATCAAGCCACCAAAACCTTGAGACTTTAATTGCTTCTCATCCCAAACTTTTACTTTAACGCCAGAGACTTTTTTAGCTTTTGCGCTAACTAACTCTGCGAACTTCTTTGGATTTAAGTAGCTTGGTGGCATATTTACTAAATCGCGTACGAAACAGGTCCATTTAATAGTTGCTTCTACCTCTTTGAGAAGTTTGGCATCGCCATCAGCGTCGATGTAGATCTCAGAAAGCGGAGCCTTCTGTTCCTTCTTTGAATGGCCACGGAAATCTGTAAAAGTATATGAACCTAACGCCGCGCCTTCGGCCATCGCTCTGGCGTCATTATCAATCGCAAAAATTGCGCTCTTGTGACCGTGAAGGTTCTGAGCTGCGATACCAGCAGCACGACGAATTGATTCGGATGTATATTCCTTTGATGCTTTGCCAAGGCCTGTAAAAACAATGACCTTTGTTGCGGTACCAGGAAGTTTGATGACTTCATCAGCCTTGCCGCTTGCACCCAAATCAGTTAGAGATTGCAGAATCTCCTTCTCGTCCAGTTTGAGAGTTGAAACGATCTCCAAACCCTTTAGACCTTTAGCGAGGCCAACGACGAGAGCGTCGCAATTCACTGATTTTTCTAGGTACTTAAGCTTTAACGATTGAGGCATTTTCTAATCGTATTGGATAACCTGCCCCTATGAAACATTCACCGCTTGATGAAAAGCATAAATCTCTAGGTGCAAAGATGGCCGACTTCGGCGGCTGGGAGATGCCCATTGAATATCCAGGTGGCGGAGTGCTTGCTGAGCATGATGCGGTTCGCAACAAGGTCGGCATCTTCGATGTCTCGCACCTCGGAAAGATTTCCGTAAAAGGTGCTGGCGCAAAAGATTTCATCAATAGCGTTCTAACAAATGATCTAAACAAGATTACTGACGGTGAAGCGCAATACAACTTACTCTGCAATGATAAAGGTGGCGTGATCGATGACATCATTGCTTATCGAAATAGCGATGATGATATTTTCTTAGTTCCAAATGCCGCTAACTGTGCCAAAGTATTCGAAGTTCTTAAGAGCCAAGCGCCGGCAGGAATCGAATTGGTTAATCTGCATGAAGAGTTTGCCGTCATCGCAGTGCAAGGTCCACAATCAAAATCTTTGCTAGAAAGCCTTGGTTTAAAACTGGATATGGATTACATGGCATTTAGTCATGGGCAAATTGCAGGCAAAGAGGTAATCGTTTGCAGAACTGGATATTCAGGCGAGCATGGTTATGAAGTTCTCCCAAAGTGGAAAGAAGCGCCAACTGTTTGGGATGCAATCGCAGCCAAACTCGGAGAAGGTTTAGTTTGCGGACTTGGCTCTCGCGATACATTGCGTACAGAAATGGGCTATCCATTACACGGCAATGAACTCTCTGAATCGATCTCTGCAAATGTTGGTGGCGCTGCGTGGGCAATTGCCTACGACAAGCCAAAATTCAACGGAGACACCGCGCTTCGCGCGGAGAAGGAAGCTGGAATCCCACGTCGACTCCGCGGCCTTAAATTAAAAGATCGCGGAATTCCACGTGGCCATATGTCTATCTTGGTCGATGGAAAAGTAGTTGGTGAAACAACCTCTGGCACATTCTCTCCGACTTTGAAAGTTGGCATCGCGCTAGGACTGGTAGATACCGCTTACAAGATTGGTGACGAAGTCTCTATCGATGTTCGTGGTCGTTCATTGGCAGCTGAGATCGTGAAGCTTCCGATGGTTGCTCCTAACGTTAAATAAACGTTAGTTAAATTTAATCTCGCTCTTAAACGCAGCCTTTCGTGCTGATCTTTGCAGCGCCTTTAATACTCCTGGCCCGACGGCGATTATCAGCGCTGCAGTAAAGATTGCACGGGGAACATTCCAAGCCATAGAAGATGCGATGTGGTAACTAAAAAATCTCTCTAAGTTATCTGCAATTGCCGCACCAGGAATATATGAAAGCTGAGTTTTAGGACCAAATGCCCATGGCCAAAATTGCAGATCCATTAATAGGCCGAAAATTTCAGCAAGAATTAGTGACGAAAAAGCAAGAAGTGGAATTTGAAAACGTTTCAATTTAGGAATACTTCCTGCGATTAACCCAATCCATCCAGCAGCAAAGATTTGATAAGGAAGCCATGGGCCAAAGCCACCGGTTAGAAAAGCGGAGAGCAGCATTGATTGCACTCCTAGTAGAAAGCCAAAACTAGAACCAAAGACGAAGCTGGCGAGAATCAAAAGGAACCACATAGGTTCTATGCCTGCCGCTCCTGCACCTAGCGGGCGAAGCGCGGCAATGATGGCACTTAATACTGCAAGCAGAGCTAGTGATTTTGCATCGAGATTTGCTTGACCGATTAGAGCTAAGAGAAGAAAAAGCGCTAAGGGTGTTGCAATCCAAAAGAAAATTCCGCTTTTGTTATCACTTCCGATAAATGGCCACAGAAAACCCAAGGCGCTAATTACTGAAACTGCAAAGAGAGCGAAGGCGCGAAAACCTTTAAAGCGGAAGACGTCGCTGGTTTTCATTCGATAGCTTTCAAAACGTCATTAATAGTTAGCCACTTTCGTGGTGACATCACTTTGGTGACTTGAGGCGCAAAAGAAGGCGAAGCAAGCAATACATCCATTGTGCTTCCATCAGCAACCAATTCACCTTCTGCCAAGATCAATATTCTGGTTGCAAGCTCGGCAACCAATTCAACGTCGTGGGTGGCTATCAAAATAGCGGCGCCATTTTCAGCGCGTTCTGTTAGAAGTTTGGTTAGCAGCGATTTGCTTTCATAATCTAAACCTCTAGTTGGTTCATCAAGAATCAATAAATCCGGCTTTGGCGCGAGCACAATTGCCAAGACCAATGCTAAACGTTGGCCTTCTGAGAGATCTCTTGGATGCGAATTTTGGTTAACAGTAGGAGCTAATTCCTTTAGAAGTGCAGCGGTGCTTCCTTTTTCTAACGCATTATCTTTATCTGTTTGTTCGCACTCTGCCTTTACGCTCTGGTGGTAGAGCAGATCATTAGCATCCTGCGGAATGTAGCCAATCTTTACAAACCTCTTGGTGATACTTCCTTGATACTTAATAACTTCAAGCAATGATTTAATGAGTGAACTCTTGCCTGCGCCATTGCGTCCCATGAGCGCCACGATCTCGCCAGACTTAATCTGCAAATCGATCGGCTTGAGCGCCACTTTATCTCCATAAGAAACAGATAGTTTCTCGGTTTCAATGAAGTTGCGTCCTAAAGTTTCATGACGAGCAAAAATATCTTTGCCATTGGCTCTTATCTCTTCGGTCTGCTTGCGCAAATCACGCACCGATAAGGAAATCTCTGGAAGCTTAAGGGCTCTAGCTAGCTTCACGATAGGCGGGGCTATTTTTGAACTCTTCAAGATTTCTTCTGGTTTACCGATACGAGTTCTGCCATCAGCGCTAATTTCAATGACGGTATCCACATAGCCAATAACTCGTTCTAAGCGATGCTCAGCAATAATGACGGTTATTCCCAAGTCGTGTACTAGGCGCTGCAAAATAGCTAGAACTTCTTCAGCAGCAACTGGATCAAGTGCGCTTGTTGGTTCGTCCAAAACCAGAATCTTTGGATGGAGAACCATTGCGGCGGCGATTGCCACACGTTGTTGTTCGCCTCCAGAGAGTGTTGCGATCTTACGATCTCGAATTTGGTTAAGGCTTAGAAGATCTAACACCTCTTCAATTCGCTTTCGCATAACCTCTTCAGTCAGATTTATTGATTCCATAGAGAATGCCAATTCATCTTCAACGACATCTGTAACAAAGCCATTGATCGGATTTTGGCCGACGATTCCGATTAGTTCAGCAAGTTGACCTGGTCTTACGGTCCGAGTTGAAATGCCACCAACTTCAACATTGCCCGCAAGTATTCCGCCAGTGTGGTGGGGAACTAATCCATTTATCAGTCTCAGCACAGAGCTTTTGCCGATTCCTGTTTCACCAATTAGTAGGACAAATTCGCCTTCGCCAATCTCGAAGTTCAACTTATCAAGAATGGTCTTTTCGGCAGTTGGGTAAATCAGTGAGACATTTTGAAACTTGATCATAGTGAAACCGCCAAAAAGAGAATTGATGAAGAGATAAGAAGTGCGTCTTTTAATTGGAATTTGTAGGAGCGATATTTGCTCCTCTTTCTTGATATTCCATAACCTCGTGAATCCATAGCTGCAGCAAGATCGAGAGCTCGAGCTAGCGAATCTTCTAAAAGTGGCATCGCTATTTGGCGCCAGGAAAGGAGCTTCTTGGTATTAATACCGCGCATTTTCTGCGCGATTCGAATTCGTTTTAAGTTGCCAACTAATTGTGGAGTAAGAGAAGTAGCAATTACTAAAACCATTGCCACTTCATAGAACATCGGAGGAGCAGCTCTAAGCAATGCACGGGGATTAGTTAGCGCAGTAGCAGCGCCAAAAAGAATGATGATGCTTGCAATTCCAAAACTTTCAATAACAGTAGAGGAGACTCGCTCCCAAGTAACTGGACCGCCCAAAGTTATTCCTGCCATCCAATCTGGCATTGGAATTAACGGCAAAGTAAACAAAGTTTGGCCAGGCACCGGAACGCCAATTACTACTCCGATAAAGACTCGAAAGAGAATTACTGCAAAGGCTAATTTGAGCGCCCACTTATAACTATCTGCCCATGGTCCATCAGATTTGTATCGATGAACTATTAACGAAACTAGCACAACTACTCCCAAAGTAAGCCAGGTATTTTCTAGGCGCAACAAAGCAGTGGCTATGAATGCGCTCCATAGCCACCACGTAATTGGGTGTAGTTTCTTAATAACTACTTCTTAAGTAGCGACTTAGGTGTAGTTATTTCAGTGCTGCATTCCTTTGCAGGATAGCTAGCTAAACCGCAAACAAAACCTTCAGATGAGGTACGAACTGCAACGGCTTTGCTTAAGATCTCCATGCCATTTGTGCCAGCTTTAACACTTACACATTTGCGGATGGTTGGTTGAACGCTCTCGCCCTTTGGCGCAATTGAGCGAAGACCGAAATCAACAACTACTGCAACTCGGATCATTCCTGACTGTGCTGGAGTTCCGGCACATGTAGCTTTGAAATTCGGTTTTAGAGTTGGGTTACCGGTATCCACAGTGTTGCTTGAGAATGAAAATTTCCATCCTTCGACGGAGCCATCTTTAGGCGTGGAACCAGCAGGACCCGTAAGCGCATAATTCCAAGATGTTGATCCTGGCGCTGCCTGGAAGTAACCCCAATAGCGCCAACCTTTTTCAGTTGCAGCGCTTGCAGGCGCAAACGAAGTTGCGATTAATAGAGAAGTAATAGATAGTGAAAAAATCTTCTTCACAGTTAAGCTCCTTTTCAAATTAGGAAGACTTACTGGGCTTATAAAAACTAAATAAAAAAGTCGCTCATTAAAGAATAATGAACGACGTATCTGCAAAAGTTTTTGACTTTAAGCCCCGCAAACCTCGGCGGGTGGTCTGTTCTTCGAAGTGCAGGTAATCCGGCTTTAACGGTTGCGGGTCAGCGTTGGATTCACACCAAACTTCCCCTGAAAATCGAATTATTAAGTTGTAGGCTGGATACAACCATATAACCCGCGGGTAGGCAAGAAAGCTAAGGGAGAGTCGCAAATGGAGCATCGTAAACTCGGAAATTCAGGGCTTTATGTTTCTGAAATCGCTTTTGGAAATTGGATTACCCACGGCTCGCAAGTTGAACAAGATGCTGCGATCAAGTGTGTCCGTACTGCGTTGGATTGCGGAATTACGACTTTAGATACTGCAGATGTTTATGCGGCAACAAAGGCGGAGAGCGTTTTAGGTAAGGCGCTAAAAGGTGTTCGTCGTGAATCTTATGAACTTTTTACAAAAGTATATTGGCCAACAGGTTCAGGCAAGAACGATCGCGGTTTATCGCGAAAGCACATCATGGAATCTGTACATGCTTCGCTAAAGCGCCTAAATACCGATCACATTGATCTCTACCAATTCCATCGCTTTGATTATGAAACGCCACTTGAAGAATCGTTAAGCGCCTTCGATGATTTGATCCGCCAAGGAAAAGTTATGTACATCGGTTTTTCTGAATGGAATGCGCAGCAGATTTCTGCAGCAGTTAAGATTCAAAAAGAATTGGGTTACAACCGTTTTGTTTCTAGTCAGCCTCAATACTCAGCTCTATGGCGAGTAATTGAAAAGGAAGTTGATCCAGTTTGCCGCGCAAACGGAATTGGCCAGATTGTTTGGTCTCCAATTGCACAGGGGGTTTTGACCGGTAAATATCTACCAGGGCAGAAGGTTCCAGCTGGCTCACGCGCTACAGATAAGAAGAGCGGCGCTGCAATGATTGATCGCTGGATGCGTGATGACGTTAAATCTGCCGTCCAAAACTTGAAGCCAATTGCTGAAAAAGAAGGACTAACAATGGGGCAGATGGCAGTTGCCTGGGTGCTTCAAAATCCAAATGTTTCGTCAGCGATTATCGGTGCAACAAAACCCGCACAGATTAAAGAGAATGTAAAAGCTTCAGGAGTGAAGTTAAGTAGCGAAACCATGAAAGCAATTGATATGGCTTTAAATGGTGTTATCGAACGCGATCCGAAGAAGACCGCTTCTCCGAATCCTCGTCCGTAACTGATTCTTAGCTAATTCTTTAGAAGTTCTTCTCGCCGCGCTTTACTAACGGCTTAGGTGCGCGCATGCGACGCATTTGTGTTGAGCGCAGGAATCCGTAAAGCGCTAAACCTTTTGTAGATTCGTTAGGAAATTTTTCGCTTACGCGCTTTTTGATTCGACGACCCAAGAACCAGCCATCGATGATTGCGATAAACATAATTACGTACATCATCAAGATTGAGAGAATCGCGACTGTTTGATTGCGAGTCATTGAAACAAGTAGTACCAAGAAGATAAATGGCAAGAAGTATTCGCCAACGTTGATACGCGCATCGACAATGTTTCGAACATACTTGCGGACCGGACCGCGATCACGTGCCGGAAGTGCGCTCTCATCACCACGCATAAATGCATTTCGTTGAGCCAGGCGTTGAACACGAGCCTCTGCCTTGGCAGCTCGCTTCTCTTCCTTGGTTCGCGCCGGAGCTAGGGAAGCGCCAGGCTTCACAGTCTTCTCTTTGCGCTTCGGGGTAGGACGACCTTTAGATTCAGTCTGCTTCTCACTCATGGGCATATTCTTATTAGCCGTGGCGTTATTGTCTAAACGGAATCAGGAGTAAGATTTCGGTCAGAGGGTTAGTAAAGCCTTAAGGAGAGAAGTATGAGCACAGATACCGGCATCAGCCTTACCGATGTAGCAAGCGAGAAGGTCGCAAGCCTTTTGGCACAGGAGGGTCGCGATGACCTATACCTACGCGTTGCGGTACAGCCAGGCGGTTGTTCAGGCCTTCGCTACCAGCTCTATTTCGATGATCGCGCGATGGATGATGATGTCGAGCGCTCATTTGGCACCGTAAAGGTCAAGGTCGACAAGATGAGCGACCCATACCTAGCTGGAGCAACGATCGACTTCGTGGACACTATCGAGAAGCAGGGCTTC
>JALQWD010000066.1 GCA_023260175.1 Candidatus Nanopelagicaceae bacterium
AGGATTATTACGATCTTCATTACAAGGAAGATGATCACGCGATTGTTGTTGCATCTAGCGGTTGGCCGCAGGATGGATGGCATAACATTCCGAATCACACGATGTTGGTTATTGACCGCCACGATCGTTCGTTCGAAACCGCAAAGCTTTAGTTATCAACAGGTTTTCAACAAATGCGGCTTAAAAAATCATACTTTTTCTATTCATTTTCGGTGGATAACCTCCTAATTCGATAAATATTTGTCGGTGGTGGCAAAAAGAATTAGCGCATGTTCCAAAAAGTAATCCAACCGGCAAGCGCGCTAATCGGCGACCGCCATTTGGATTATGACGGTCGCCCTCGCAATGAAGTTATCCTTAAATTGTTAGTTGAAAAGCCTGGGCCAGATGCGATGGTTGAACTTCTTCAGGTTGAAAAGAGCGATTTATCCCCTGCGGATCGCGTTGATTATTTGAAATGCTGGCAGCGACAGAGTGGTTGGGTTGCGTTACAAGAACAGAATGCGATGCTCTTTGTATCTGGTTCTCATTATCAAGAGAAGGCAGGCGAATTCGATGTCGACCAGGAAGGCCGCGAAGATGTTGCTGCAGCTCTCCGTTTATCTCCCGCTACTTCGCAGCAGAAGATCGATGTTGCGCGAACTTTGATGAACAACTTGCCTTCAACTGTTAGCGCGCTAAATTCCGGTGAAATTTCGCCACAGACTGCGACCGTTATTGCAAAGGAAACCGCGATCGCGCTTCGCTCTGGTTTATCCCAAGAAGCAGTTTTAGAGATCGAAAAAAGCGCAATTGCGCATGCGGAATTCCATACTCCTGGCCAGGTGGCAAAGAAATTAAAGACTACATTTGCAACTTTGGCGCCTGATTTATTCCAAAAAGATTTTGATCTTCAACGAGAAGGCCGCAATGTGCGATTCTTCAAGGAAGATAGCGGCGTCGGAACAATCCTGGCAACTCTGAAAATTGAAGATGCGCAATTGGTAGATCAAGTAATTAGCGATTACGCAGACAAGATGTTGATGGATCATCGCGAAGTTATGCAGAACTTAGTGCGCTTCAGCGATGCACATAAGTGTGTGAAGAGTTGTCAAGCAAAATACCTAGGTCATTCCGCAACTTCTGCCCTCTTAAACGATGCGACAACAAGCGCTGCACTAGAGGATGAGACTTCTCTTGTCAGCAACATCTCGGTTCAACAGATACCTACCTGCGCGCACGCATGTTCTGATAAATGCAAAGATGAATGCCTTGCGCTCAATGCAAACGATCCTGTTGCACTTGCAGCTTTAGAGCGAGCTAATTTCATAAACAGCAATACCGAACGCGATTTACGTCGCGCAGATGCTTTTGTCTTTGCAATGAAGGCTGCCGATGCCGCACTTAAAGCAACCGGTAATGTAATTACGCGACACAATCGCAGACCAACTATTAATGTGACTATTGATTTACCTACGGCGCTTGGACTTGCGGATAATCCTGGACAACTTGCAGGTTATGGACCGATTCCTGCTGCGGTTGCACGTGAAATTGCAGCTGATGGTCGCTGGAAGAGATTTGTTACTGATCCAATTTCTGGCGTTTTACTCGATTATGGTCGTGAAACTTATATTCCACCGCAAGATTTACAAGATTTTCTAATTGCACGCGATCGAACTTGTCGCTTCCCCGGTTGTCGACAACCCGCGCATTTAGCTGATTTAGATCATGCAATTCCTTGGGAAGAGGGCGGTACAACTTCCGCGAATAATCTTGGGGCGCTTTGCAGGCGCCACCATAATTTGAAGACGCATCACGGCTGGAAGTTAACCAATCTCGCGGATGGCGCATGTAATTGGTTAAGTCCTACTGGGCAGGAATATTTCGTTCCAGCGCGGCCAGTTATGGACGCGGTGTAAAGGATATTAATCTCTCCGATTTGCTCGGCAGGATTCAACAAGTTTTCAAATGTCTATCCAGCGCGGTTCGTTACTTCATATCGAGCGCGGTTCGCACTTCATATCGAGCGCAGTTCGCGATTCATATTCAGCGTGGTTCGCTACTTTAAATAAAAGTGAAGTTTTGAACCTTAAAGTAAACTCTGGAAATGATTTGGTGGCCTGATGTAATCCCAACATTAACTGTTGGAAGTACAACTCTGCGTCCAATGCGCCCTACAGATTCTGAAGATATTTTCCGCGCTGTTCAGGATCCAGAAATCCCTAAATTCACAACCGTGCCCTCTGATTACCCGATAGAGCTAGCGATTGATTTTGCTACTACTCGCAATGTAGCTAGCCATTTAAATAAGACAGAGTTGGTATTTGTCATTGAAGATAGCGCTTTAGATTCTTCTAGAGATTCAGATTCTTCTAGAAATTCGGATTCGTCAGCAAATTTGGATTCCAAACATCCCTATTCAAATGGATTCGCCGGCGTGATCTCGCTGCACACAATTGATATTCCAAATCATCGCGCTGAAATTGGTTACTGGATGGCGAAGGAAGCTCGCGGCAAAGGTATCGGAACTCGTGCCGCTTCAATGATTACTGAATTCGGCTTGATGACTATGGGCTTTAATCGCATTGATGGCATCGTCGATGTGCGCAATGAAGCTTCAAAGAAATTGTTACTTAATGCCAGTTACGAATATGAAGGCATCATGAAGAAATATGTTACCCGCAGAGACGGTTCTCAACTTGATATGGCACTATTCGCAGCAACTAAGTAATAAGTAAAATGCGCTTTGGCTTTAGATGTAAGAAGATGTAAGAAGATGAAAGAAAGTGAGTGCAGATGGAATCTTTAGCTTTAGTAGCGGTAATCGTGCTCTTCACCTCATTTGTGGGTGGACCTGTTGCCATTCTTCTTACATTCTTACCTGATAAGCCAACATATATAAGAGCTTTTCGCACGGTAGCTGTTGTTCTGCTTTCGCTCGTTGGAATTCTCTTTGGTTATCAATTAGCACTTAGCTCGGGAGTCCCGGCTTTTCCTAGATTAATTGGTTTCAGCAGTGTATTAACTTCAGTAACGGCGCTGCTCTTTGAATTCAAAGTTCTTAAACACAAATACAAAGTAACTATGAGTTCTACGGATGAATCAACGAGCAACCTAGAATCTCTGGAACAGGGCGATCAAAACCAAAATTCCACTGCAAATATAGAGCAGTCATCTAAGAAGCTTTACGCAGTAATCTTCAAATCAAAGCGCCAGGATGCAAATGGCGATCTCTACTACGAACATAACGACAAGCTTGATGAGAAAATCAGAGCACTTCCAGGTTATGTGAAGCATTCGGGAATGCGCCATCCCGAAACTCGCGAAGGCATGACAGTCGCCTACTTTGATTCGCTTGAAGCTATCGATAAATGGCGCAAAGATGCCGAACATATGGATGCAAAGAAGCTCGCAAAGAGCCACTTCTATGAGAATTACTCGGTAGAAATTACCGAAGTAATTGATTCTTATGGCTGGGAAGGCAAGTAGAGGTTAATCAAACGCTCGAGGTTTATTAGCCTTGAGTGCACTCCACAACTACGCCACCAAGAATCTTCACGTTCATTCGATTAACGCGATAATCCATAGTCACAGCAAAATCTTCACCTTCGCGAGAAGTCACTCGGAAGATTAAAGCGTTCTGCTCTGCTTCGAATTGCGCCTGGCTTTCGGTTGCTTTATTTGCAATCAATTTCTCGCAAGTAGCTTTAACTAGCGCTTCAGAGTTCTCATCGCCAAGTGGCGTATCTGCATATCCATATGTCTCATAAAGTTTGAACTTAATTGTGTATTTGCTTGAAGTAAGCGTTAATACATCATTTAATTTCGTGATCTTTGGATTTGAAGTAAATAACTTAGATAGCCAAGCATCTTGATTCATCAATGCGGCGCTGCACGCCATGCGAGTGCTCGCTAGGTTTTTAACCTTCAAAATTCCTTTAGAGAGCACCGCTGCACCAGACATAGTATTGCAGCCTGCTTTTATAGAAATTGACTTATTCTCAAATCGAATAGTGATTGGCTCGGTTGAAGCGAGCTTCTTGCTCTTCTTATTAAATGTAACTGAAGTTGATTTAAAGGTAAGCGCATCTACATCAGAGAAGTTAATTAGCTTTGATTTAGTAGTTGCCGCGCTTGCAGAGATCGGGGTAGAAAATGGAGTCGGCAAAGAAATCGGCAAAAGAACGGGAACTATTGCAAGTAGTGCAATCGCAATAACTTTTCTTTTAATATTTATTGATTTCATTTTTGCTCTAACTCTATTTCTCTTGGTTGCTTATAAAAATGGTGGAGGTGTCCGGACCAAAGAAAACATTAATCGGTGCGGGGTTCCACGTTAAGTGATGCTTTGTGGAGGTTTCGCGCTAAAGCGCTCAACCAACCACTCCGCGCTCGATGTATTAAGTGGAGGTTTCGCGCTAATGCGCTCAACCAACCACTCCTCGCTCACAAAATAAAATGCAAG
>JALQWD010000027.1 GCA_023260175.1 Candidatus Nanopelagicaceae bacterium
GTGCATTTAGTCACGCGCTTTTCCTCTTTCGAGCGGAGGGCGTGGGATTTGAACCCACGAAGGTTTCCCTTGCCGGTTTTCAAGACCGGTGCACTCGGCCGCTATGCGAGCCCTCCGTGGGGTAATTTATATGACTACGGACGTGGCGCCAAATTGAGCAGCTCTTCGACTATCTGAGCCACACCATCTTCTTCACATGGCGGCGCAGTAGCGGTTGCATACTTAATTCCATCAGGGTGGCCATCGCTCATGATGTAAGAGCGGCCGGCAAATTCAAGCATTGAGAAATCATTTGGATTATCGCCAAATGCAACTACATCTTCACGATCAATTTTTAGACGTTCGCAGATGATCGCCAAAGTGTCGCCTTTAGAAACACTGTGCGCACTAATTTCTAATAAAGATTCCCATGGATTGCTATGGGTAACGGTAACAATGTCGCCAACTTCTTTAATTGCAGCAGCAAGCATTTCATCTGAATTAAATAATTTATCTGAACCGCGAGCTAATAATTTGATTGCACCATTTTCGATGTAATCCAAGATGTCATCAACACCGGTTTCGTCGACACCAATATCCCAACGCGCTTCATAACCTTTTTCGCGGCGGAAGTCTCCGTGATTTTCGAATGCAAAATGAACTTCAGGAATTGCTTTACGTAAACGAGTTACTGTTTCACGTAAATCAGCTGGCGAAATGCGCCACTCCTCTAAGACTTTCTCTCCTTGCAAATCCCAAAGCTGTCCGCCATTGCTACAAATTGCTTGGCCGAAATCAAAAGCTTCTTTGATTTGTCCCATCCAACGTGGTGGGCGACCAGTAACAAAGAAAACCTTCACGCCCATTTCGTGCGCGCGAGTTAGCGCAGCGATTGTACGTTTTGAAATTGGCGCAGCATGAGGAGCGATTGTTCCATCAAGATCTGTTGCAATTAATTTTGGTCTAAAACTCACTTCACCACTTCAAGCTTTGCAGTCCCCATATATGGTTGAAGCACAGCTGGCACATTTACAGAACCATCTGCATTCTGGTTGTTCTCCAAAATTGCAACAATCATGCGCGGAACTGCGACTAATGTGCCATTTAACGTTGCTAATGGACGTGTGCCGTTCTCATCTTTCATGCGAATATTTAGGCGACGAGCCTGAAATTCAGTGCAATTAGAGGTACTTGTAACTTCGCGATATGCATTCTGTGTCGGAATCCAAGCTTCAATATCAAACTTACGATTTGCTGAAGATCCAAGATCACCAGATGCAATATCTAGTACTCGGTAAGGAATTCCCATTGCATTTAGGAAATCTTTCTCCCATTGCAATAGACGCTTATGTTCTTCTTTTGCATCTTCAGGGGTTGTAAATACAAACATCTCAACTTTTTCAAATTGATGAACGCGAATAATCCCGCGAGTATCTTTTCCGTAAGAACCAGCTTCGCGACGGAAACATGGTGAATATCCGGTGTAGCGAATCGGAAGTTTGGCCGCATCAAGTGTTTCGTCCATGTGATACGCAGCAAGAGGAACTTCAGAAGTACCAACTAGATAAACATCATCTTTCTCAATGTGATAAACGTTCTCGGCTGCTTGACCAAGAAAACCTGTTCCCTCCATTGCCGGTGGATTAACAAGCACTGGTGGAATAACTGGGATGAATCCCGCTTTGGTTGCTTGCGAAATTGCATAGTTAATTAGAGCAAGTTCTAAAAGTGCTCCCGGACCAGTTAAGTAATAACTGCGAGCGCCTGCAACCTTTGCACCGCGTTCGGTATCAATTGCGCCAAGTAACTTACCTAATTCGACGTGGTCTTTTGGTTCGAAATCAAACTTACGTGGCTCGCCAACATGTTCGATAACTTTGAAATCTGCTTCTCCGCCAATCGGTGCATCTGGATCAAGAACGTTTGATAACAACTTCGCAACTGCAGTTGTCTCTGCTTCGATTTCAGCGCGCTTTGCATCAGCCTCTTTTACCTGCGCTGCTAATCCTTTTGCCTTCTCTAATAGCGCTGCTTTCTCATCGCCTTTAGCTGCACCAACTGATTTAGAAAGGAGATTCTGTTCAGCACGTACGCTTTCAAAAGCAGAGATGGCTTCACGGCGCTTTGTATCAAGTGCTATTAGGCGATCAACAATTGATTCGTCTTCTCCGCGACCGCGCTGCGATGATTTAACAAG
>JALQWD010000080.1 GCA_023260175.1 Candidatus Nanopelagicaceae bacterium
GCTTTCGGGTCGTCTGATTCGCGGATGACTTTAATCACTTCGTCAATGTGCAGAAAGACTTTCAGACGGCCTTCAAGGATGTGCAACCGTTTTTCCACTTGGTTCAAACGGAATTTCAGACGACGTGTTACGGTAACGACCTTTGAATTAGAGCGCGATGAGGCAACAGGTAAATGGCTGATTCGAATTGTTTAGCCATCTCTCATCTGCCAGCGCTTTCTCTTTTAAATATGGCACCACACAGCCGCACGATTTAGTCGCACGCGCGGCGCAATTTGGCGCACCTGCACTTGCGATCACTGATCGCGATTCCCTGGCCGGTGTAATCAGATTTGTGCAAGCGGCAAAAGATTTTGGAATCGCGCCAATTGTCGGCGTTAATTTGGCGCTCGATAATTCGCGCATCACGCTACTTGCGCAATCAGATGGCGGTTGGCGCTCGCTATGCAGATTAATGTCGGCGCTACGACCTGATCGCAATCCACCAACACTGCATCTTGAAAAAATCAAAACGTTAACGCAATACACCAGCAATTTAATTCTGCTTCATGGACCAGATTCAGAGATTGCAAATTTAATTACTAAACATCGACCAGATCAAGCGCTGCAGGTATTTAATAAATATCGCCCTTACTTTGCCGATTCAATTATCGAATGCGTTTCGCATTTGGCGCCAGGGGATGGGCCGCGATCAACCGGACATGCTGGCCGAATGTTGGGATTTGCTCGCGATCATGATTTGCCGGCAGTAATTACAAATGGCGTGCGAATGCTTGATGCAGCAGATGGGCCAATTGCAGATATTTTGGATGCATCGCGCAAATTAGTGCCGCTACATAAGCGCCATGTCGAACGCGCAAACAATGAGGCGTATTTAAAAGATAACCAACAGATGCGCGAATTAGCAGATGAAATTTCGCGCGCTGCTGGCGAACGAAACGGTAGAGCGCTGCTTCGCACCACACAGAGAATTGTCGAACGTTGCATCTTATCGCCGCAAGAATTTGGTCTTGGCGGCATCGAACTCCCTGAAGCTGAAGTAGTTGGCGTAAATAACTATCAAGAGATGCGCGCTTTACTGCGTAATAGATGCGAATCTGGCCTTAATTGGCGCTATTCCAGTAGCGATGATTTAGCTAAAGCGCGGACTCGTCTTGATGATGAATTAGCAACAGTCGCAACGCTTGGCTATGAAAGTTATTTTCTTACCGTTGCAGATGTAACGGATATGGCACGCGGCGCGGGTATTCGCGTTGCAGCTCGCGGTAGTGGCGCAGGATCTTTGATCTGCCACCTACTTGGCATCTCAGGTGTTGATCCAATTCGTTATGGGCTATTGATGGAACGTTTCTGTTCTCCGTTACGCCGTGCGCTACCTGATATTGATATTGATGTTGAATCAGCAAGGCGCCTAGAGATTTACGATTTGGTTTTCCAGAAGTATCAACACCGCACTGCAACTGTAGCGATGCTAGAGACATACAGGGCGCGCCATGCCATTCGCGATACCGGCGCAGCGCTCGGAATGTCGCAATCTGAAATCGATTTAATTGCCAAAAGCCTGCCGCATATCCGCGCGCGTAATATTTCAAAGGCTCTTGAATCTCTGCCAGAGCTGCGCAATTTAAATATCAATACGCCACTTGCTGCAATGGCCATCAAATTAGCAGAGCGCCTTGATGGTTTGCCGCGCAATATTGCGATGCATCCATGCGCCGTGGTGCTTAGTAATAACACCTTGCCTGATCGCGCGCCGATGTTGATAAATGCCAGCGGCTACTCAATGGTCGAATTCGATAAAGATGATGTCGAAGCAATTGGTTTATTGAAGCTAGATATTTTGGGTGTACGTATGCAATCTGCAATTGCCTACGCTGTTGATGAAGTGCAGCGCACGGAGGAGCGTGCTTTAGATATCGAAGCGGTGCCGCTTGATGATGCGGATACCTACAAGTTAATTCAATCCACTCGCACTATTGGTTTATTTCAAATCGAATCACCGGGGCAGCGCGAATTGGTTGGCAAACTACAACCAGATTGCTTTGAAGATTTAATTATTGATATCTCGCTATTTAGACCAGGGCCAGTCAAAAGCGACATGATCACTCCATTTCTAAATGCACGCCACGGCTTTAAATCGCCACAGCTAATTCACCCTGATTTACATGGGGTTTTGGCGCAGACTCAAGGGGTGGTGGTCTTTCACGAACAGGTCATTCAGATCATTTCAATCATGGCTGGGATTTCCTACGCCGAAGCCGACGAGAAGCGGCGCGGCCTAGGGGATTTTTCAAAGCAGCAGGAGATCTGCGATTGGTTTTATGAACGAGCTTCGCGTTATCCAAAAGAAGTTGTCGATGAGATCTGGCAGGTCCTTCGCGCCTTTGCATCATTTGGTTTCTGCAAAGCGCACGCTGCTGCATTTGCGCTACCTACATATCAATCAGCCTGGCTTAAGGCTCATCATCCAGCAGCATTTATCGCAGGGCTATTAACGCATGACCCAGGCATGTATCCAAAACGTTTGATATTAGATGAAGCGCGACAGATGAATATTGCTGCGCTACCTGTCGATGTCAATAAATCAGATATTACTTATCGCGTAGAAGATAACGGTATTCGTATGGCTTTAAGTGATGTCGCCGGAATTTCAGAATCCGAAGCGATCAATATTGTTCGTGCGCAACCGTACTTGGATTTAACAGATTTTGTTCGGCGCGCAGGGGCATCGTTACCAGTTACAGAGAAATTGATCATGGTCGGCGCTTTTGATTCGTTACATAACATTAATCGCCGTGATCTGCTTCTGCATTTAGCAGATATCAATCGCTCGCCTGCGGCAGCGCTACCTGGTGCTCAGATGACCTTTGGATTTAAAGCGCCTGATCTAAAACCAAGCGGACTGCCTGATTTAAATAGAATCGAAAAAGTGCAGACCGAAATCGAAACACTGGGTATGGAAGTAAGTGCGCACCGATTGCATTTCTATGGCCACTTCTTAAATTCAATCGGCGCAGTTAAATCATCAGATTTACTTAAACAGCGTTCTGGTTCTAGCATTTTGGTCGCAGGGGTAAGAGTTGCGCTGCAACAACCACCAGTTCGTTCCGGTAAGCGCGTGATCTTCTTATCGCTAGATGATGGCTTTGGTTGTAGCGATGCCACATTTTTTACCGACACTCACGAAGAGTTTGCGCAGACCTTATTCTCTTCAAAGCTGCTATTAGTGCGTGGAGTACTGCGTCGCACCGGGCCAAAGGGCGTCTCTATTCGCGCAACCGGCGCATGGGATTTAGGCGCTGCTTATGAAAGTTTTATCCAGAAGAAAAGTAATCTCGCCTAATGACCACGATCATTCACTGCGACATGGATGCCTTCTATGCATCTGTTGCCGAATTAGATGATCCGTCATTGCGCGGAAAGCCAGTAGTAGTTGGCGCCGGTATTCGCGGCGTGGTCTTGAGCGCCAACTATGCAGCACGCAAATTCGGAATACGCGCAGCAATGCCAGTTGGTCGCGCAAAGAGGATGGCGCCAAATGCAATCTTCGTATCTCCTGATCATCACCGATACTCCGAAATCTCTGCCAAGGTAATGCAGATATTTGAAAGCTTTACGCCATATGTCGAACCGCTATCACTCGATGAAGCATTTATGGATGTAACCGGTGCACAACGACTACTTGGTACTCCGCGCGAAATCGGCCAAGCAATTCGAAAACGAGTACAGGATGAATGTGGCATAACCTGTTCGGTCGGAATTGCTTCAAATAAATTTGTGGCAAAGCTAGCTTCAGGACATTGCAAACCAAATGGTTTACTTGAAATTCCTGATGATCGCGTGATTAGTTTCTTGCATCCGCTTCCGGTTTCGGATTTGTGGGGAGTAGGACCAAAGACCGCAGAGGCACTGCAACGATTAGGTTTACATCAGATTAAAGATATTGCAGATACGCCGCTAGATACTTTAAAGCGCGCACTAGGTGATGCCACTGGCGAACATTTATATGAACTTTCGTGGGGTCGCGATTATCGCCAAGTTGTAGTTGATGACCCAGATCAATCAATCGGCGCTAACGAAACATTCTCATTTGATATCGATGATCCAGAGTTGATCTTGCGTGAATATTTAAAACTTACAGAGCGCGCTAGTACCAGACTGCGAAGTAGAGATTTATATGCAAAGACCATCAGCATTACGGTTCGCTTCGCAGATTTCAAAACCATCACTCGTTCTAAAACTCTGCCACTTCCGATTAGCTCTACTCATGAGATCTATCAGGTAGTAAAAGATCTATATCTGGCGCTCAAATTAGATCGCGCACGTTTGCGATTGGTTGGCGTATCGCTCTCCAACTTCAGGGACGATGCTCCGGAACAACTGATGCTTGGGCAGCGCGAAAAGGGTTGGCGCGAAGCCGAAAGCGCAGTAGATCAGGCTGCAGCGCGCTTTGGCGATAAGTCAGTGCGTCCAGCGCGGTTGTATAGAAAGCGCGATAAAGAGTAAATTAGCCCTATGGGCTTAACTGATCGCGAAAAGAAGATCATCGAGGAGATGGAAGCGGCGCTGACCGCTGAAGATCCACGCCTGGCTGCCTCTTTGGTAAAGCCGGTCAGCCCAAGCATCTTGCTAAATGTCATTGGCCTTCTGGCTGGAATCGCCCTGATTCTCGCTGGAGTGATCGCCAAATTCGCTCTACTCGGGGTAGTTGGCTTCCTGGTAGCTCTAGCTTCTGTTGCCACAGTTCGTATTGGCAAGTTCTCGATCAAAGCACCAAAAACGCCTAAGCCAGGCGGGGGCATGCAGGCTCGTTGGGATAGACGAGCGGAGTAAGCGCTCAATTTTCATTCAGGCCCACGGATTTCCGTGGGTTTTTTTATGCCCAAAAGGTGGGGCGCAGGTGGGGGTAAGTGGGAAAAAAGTGGCGAAAGGTGGTTGAAAAAGGAGTAAAAGGGAGTAAAGTGGGGAATTGCAAGGCGGAATTGACGCTTAATTCCGTTTAGGAACCATTTAGTTACAGGGGAAGAGGTGCCTAAGCAAATGTTCTTGGGAACCCACGAACCAAAGCTTGATGAGAAGGGCCGCTTGATCCTTCCTGCGAAGTTCCGCGAAGAGTTAGCAACCGGCTTAGTTATTACTAAAGGCCAAGAGCGTTGCTTATATGTATTTCCACAAAGTGAATTTGTAAATATCACTGAAACTTTAAGACAAGCGCCAGTTACACAAAAAGCGGCACGTGATTATTCGCGTGTCATGTTTGCTGGTGCACACGATGAAATTCCTGATCGTCAAGGTCGCGTGACAATTCCGCAGAGCCTTCGCGAATATGCAAGTTTGGAAAAAGAATGCGTAGTTATTGGCGCAAATACCCGAGTTGAAATTTGGGACTCAAAGGCGTGGAACGAATACCTCGCAGATCGTGAAAAGAATTTCGCTGATGTTTCAGAAGAGGTATTTCCAGGACTCTTCTAAAACTAAACCTTGTGGCCACTGCCTTCCTCGTTTCGACTTCACTTCCCCGAAGCCGAAACCTGATCCGTAGGACGGCAGTGACCAGAGGGTTTAAAAGTGAAATGCAAAACCGCAAGTGAAGTAAGTACTTAAGCAAGAAAGGGGAAGTGAATGCACATATCTGTCGCATTAGATCGCTGTATTGATCTATTGACACCAGCAATTGAAAAATCTTCTTCTCCAGTATTTGTTGATGCAACGCTAGGTCTTGGCGGACATTCTTTTGAAATGTTAAAGCGTTTCCCAAATTTAACTTTGGTAGGAATTGATCGCGATACAGCGGCTATCGAAAAGGCTAGCGCCAGACTTTCAGAATTTGGCAATCGTGTACATATTGCACATTCAGTATTTGATCAATTTGAAAACATAGTTAAATCATTTGGATTTGAAAAAATTGATGGCGCGCTATTTGATCTTGGTGTTTCATCCATGCAACTAGATGTTGCAGAGCGCGGTTTCTCTTATTCTCAAGATGCACCACTTGATATGCGTATGGATCAAACACAGGGGATCACTGCAGCGGATATCGTAAATACCTACTCTCATGGTGATATCGCGCGAATCTTGCGCGTATATGGTGAAGAGAAATTTGCGCCACGCATTGCAGATTTCATTATTCGCGAACGTGAAGGCGCGCCAATTACCTCTACCGCAGCGCTATCAACACTGGTTAAGGCTGCAATTCCCGCAGCTGCAAGACGTACTGGTGGCAATCCATCAAAGCGCACTTTCCAGGCTTTACGTATCGCTGTTAATAATGAATTAGAAGTTATCGAAAAGGCTCTGCCACAAGCTCTCGATTTATTAAATGTTGGTGGCCGATTAGTAGTTCTCTCTTTCCAATCGCTTGAAGATCGCATCGTCAAAGAAGCGTTCGCGCAGGTCACGCAATCAACTTCTCCTCGTGACCTTCCGATCGAACTTCCTGGACACGAAGCTAAATTCAAATTGATTGCAAAAGGTGAAGCGGCGAGCGATGCAGAAATAGCAGATAACTCCCGCGCACAGTCAGTACGTATTCGCGCAGTAGAGAGGGTGGCTGCTTAAATGGCGCTTCCAAGTTTTGCACCTGCAATTACCAAAACCAGACAGGCAATTGCGGATTCATCGCAACGCGCAATTCTGCGTTTAGTTCCTGAACTTGAGACCGGCTCAAAAGTATCTAGCCGCTCATTAACAATCTTAGGTTCTTTGGTAGCGGTAGTGATGCTTGCATTTATGTTCGTGATTACCTCTCTATCTACACAAGATGCATTTACATTGGCTAAGTTGCAACGAGAAGCTCAAGTGCTTAGCGATGAGCGCGATGCAATCAATAGCCAGATTGCATACAAGAGCTCACCTGCTGCGCTTGCCTCACAAGCTCGCAAGCTTGGTATGAGTCCAAATTCTGAGCCACGTTTTATCGACATCAACTCACCAGTAATTGGCTAAGTAATGCCTAGAGATCAATTCCAAAGCCGGATCACCAGATTAATAGCGATATTTATCTTTGGTCTTGCAGTCTTATTGATCCGTCTAATTGATGTTCAGGCAATTAACGCCAACGATTATTCATCCAGAGCAGAGAATGAGCTTTATCGCGTAAGTACTCTGCTGGCTCCAAGAGGTGAAATCACCGATATTAATGGCGTCGCATTCGCTCGAAGCGTTAGTCGAATCAATATTGTTGTCGATCAGCAGATGATTGTGAATCCTCAAGTAACTGCAGAGATCGCAGCACCAATTCTGAAGATGACTCCAGCAGATATCCTTTCAAGAATTGTCGGAGAGAAGCGCTGGTATCTGGTCGCACGCAATGCAACACCTGCCCAATGGAACGCACTTAAGGAAGCTTTCTCAAATTACAACGACAGTTTGTCTCGTACTGAATTTAATAAGCGCATTGTGGGATTCTTTCCAGAACGTAATTACACACGCGAATATCCAGGCGGCACCACTGTTGGTTCTCTAATTGGCTTTACCAATCAAGCAGGAGATGGTGCAGCGGGCATCGAATCTGCAATGAATTCAACGCTAAAGGGCCAAGACGGAAAGTATGTGTATGCAAATGGTATTTGGGCTGAAATTCCAGGTACCCAACAACAAATCCAACCTGCAAAAGCAGGCGATTCAATTAGATTAACAATAGATCGCGATATCCAATATGTTGCATCAAATGCAATTGCAAAGGCGGTGCGAGCTTCTAATGCAAAGAGCGGCACTGTAATTGTTATGGATCCAAAGACCGGACAGATTCTGGCGCATGCAACAGCTCCTACATTTGATCCTAATAAGCCAGTTAAATTGAGTGCAGTTCACAATGCTTCGGTAGAAGAGGTTTACGAACCAGGTTCGACTGGCAAGGTAATGACTTTGGCTGCCGCAATTGAAGAAAACTTAGTTACACCAACTACGGTTTTTACCGTTCCTTACAAGTATCGAACTCCATATAAAACATTTCAGGACCACGAAAGTCATCCGACTCAACATTTAACAACGGCCGGAATCTTGGCGGTATCTAGTAATACCGGAACAATTCAAATTGGCGAAAAACTTAGCGATCAGAAACTATATGATTATTTGAAAGCTTTCGGAGTTGGAACTTCTACCAATTCGGGCCTGCCAGGTGAATCTCCTGGATTGATTAACGCACCAAAGGATTGGAGCGGAACTACAAAGCCGGCGATGTCTTTTGGCCAGGCTTACTCTGTCACTGCAATGCAAGCGACATCAATCTTCGCAACAATTGCTAATGATGGTGTACGTGTAGAGCCAACAGTTATTGCAGGCACTGCAGATGCTGGCGGACATTACACACCGGCAAAGCAGCGAAATAGTTCAAGAGTTATTAGTGCTGAGACTGCAGCAAAGATGCGTTTGATGATGGAGAGCGTTGTAAGTGCAAATGGAACCGCACCAAGTGCTGCAATTCCTGGCTATCGCGTTGCAGGCAAAACTGGAACAGCGCAACGCGTTGTAAACGGTCGCTACAGCGGTTACACCGCATCATTTATCGGTTTTGCTCCAGCTGATCAACCAAAGTATGTAATTAGCGTGACTATCCAAGCTCCACAAGGAATGCACTGGGGTGGTGTTCTAGGTGGGCCTGTATTTAAAGAGGTAATGAGTTACGTATTAGAAGCAAAGCATATTCCTCCTACAAACACTAAAGTTAAGCCAATTCCACTAAATGCAGCGCAAGTAAGCGCAGCGGCAGTAAAGGCAAAGAAGCAATGATGAGACCAATTAACTCACCAGCTATTAGTCTTGCCGAAATTGCAAAGTTGATTGGCGTTGATTTCGATCAAGATATAGAAATATCCGGTATATCTCAAAGCGCTTCGGATATTGAAGTGGGAGATATTTTTGTAGCAATACAGGGCGCGAAGCATCACGGAATAGAATTTTTAGATCAAGCTATTTCTAATGGGGCGGTAGCGGTAATTACCGATACAAAGGGCGCCAATCAAAAACTTCCAACTCTAATTGTAGAAAATCCACGAAGAGTCGTTGGAGAAGTGGCCGCATTCATATTCGACGAACCAAGTTCAAATATTTTTTCAGTTGGCATAACCGGCACCAACGGCAAAACCACCGTTACAACTCTGCTGCATCAAATCTGGCAACAGGCCAATTGGGACAGTGGATTAGTCGGGACTGTTAATACCCAAATAAATCACGAAATTCTCCCTTCAACTCATACCACTCCGGAAGCAGCGCCACTGCAAGCTCTGTTAGCAACAATGCGTGAGCGCCATTGCCGCGCAGTTGCCATGGAAGTTTCTAGCCATGCGTTAGATCAGTTTCGAATCAACGGTACGCATTTCAACATTGCAGGATTCACCAATCTGACTCAAGATCACTTAGATTTCCATGGAGATATGGATTCCTACTTCAAAGCTAAAGCCAAGCTATTTAGCTATGGTCGTACAGATCTCGCTGTGCTTAATATCGATGATCCTTATGGCAAGAAATTGGCGGAGCAGTTGGAGATTCCGGTAATCAAGATTTCACGTAACGCAAAGGCTGATTGGCGTTATGAAGAAATCACTCGCTTTGGTTCATCTACTCAGATAAAGATTCGTGGTCGTGAAGGTGTTCTAATCGAAGGCGTCACGCATTTAATCGGTGATTTCAATTTAGATAACCTCCTAATGGCAGTTGCAATTGCAACAATTAGCGGAGTAGATCCAATCGAGATCTCAGCAAACTTAGCTTCCTACACCGGCGCACCTGGCCGTTTAGAGCAAGTAAATGTTGGCCAGAACTTCATCGCCTTCGTTGACTATGCGCATACCCCAGATGCAGTGATTAATGTTCTTAACAGCGCGCGTGAAATGAGTAGTGGCAAAGTAATTGCAGTTTTAGGTTGCGGTGGCGATAGAGATAAGAGCAAACGTCCGTTAATGGGCAAAGCGTTGACTGCTGCAGATATGCCAATCTTTACAAGCGATAATCCAAGAAGCGAAAATCCAGAGGTAATTTTGGGAGAGATGGTTTCTGGCCTTACGCATAGCGGTGAAGTAATTTCAGATAGAAAAGTCGCCATCGAACGCGCAGTTGCTCTTGCCGAACCTGGCGATGTAATTGCAATACTCGGCAAAGGTCACGAGACCGGGCAAGAGATAGCTGGAATAAAGCATCCATTTGATGATCGACTTATTTTGGCGCAGGCGATTGCAGGTAAAAAGTGATCAAATTAAAAGCATCTCAGATCGCAGATATTGTCGGAGGATCGCTAAATGTCGATCCAAATGTCGAAGTTTGGCTGGCGCCAGAATTTGATTCTCGAAAGATAACTCCAGGTTCATTCTTCTTGGCGCTGCAGGGTGAAAATGCTGACGGTCATGATTTTATTGAAAGCGCCATTTCAAATGGTGCAGCTTTTGCTCTGGTTACAAAAGAATCCAAATTTGCGAATATTCAAGTTCCAAATGTTCTAACTGCGCTTTCAAAGTTAGCAAGCTTTGTCAGATTGCAATTACCAGATTTAAAAGTAATTGGAATTACCGGATCCCAAGGCAAGACGACAACAAAAGATTTGCTACATCACATCTTAGAAGGAGTAGCACCTACTGTTTCTCCTGAAAATTCATTTAACAATGAACTTGGCGCACCACTTAATCTATTGCGATGCACAAAAGAGACTCGTTTCTGCATTGCAGAGCTTGGCGCAAGACATATCGGTGATATCAAAGCGCTAGCAGAGGTTGTTAAGCCGGATATCGGCGTGGTCTTAAAAATCGGCAGCGCACATATGTCTGAATTCGGTAGCGTTGAAAATATCGCAAAAGCAAAAGCGGAACTTATTGAAGCTCTACCAACTGACGGAGTAGCAGTACTTGGGCTTTATGATGAATTTACGCCAAAGATGGCAGACGGTTTTAGCGGACGTGTAATCACATTTGGTGAATCACAAGATGCCAATGTGCGCGCTGCGGATGTTGAAATTCGTGAAGGTTCACCTCATTTTGATTTAGTTGATGGCGAAGGTCGAGTTTCTGTTGGCATGCGTTTAATCGGCGCTCAACAGATTCCAAATGCTCTTGCCGCTGCCGCTGCCGCGATTGCTCTTGGAATTCCAAATGAACATATTGCAACTGCGCTTTCGACTGCAGTTAGTAGAAGTAAGTGGCGCATGGAACTTCACGAACTTCCTGGATTATTGATTATTAATGATGCCTATAACGCCAATCCAGATTCCATGGAGGCTGCGTTATTTTCCCTACGTTTATTTGCGCAAGAGCGCGGAGGCTCTGCTTGGGCATTCTTAGGAAAGATGCACGAACTCGGCGCGTCTTCTAGCCAAGCTCATCAGAAGATTGGCACCCTTACCCGAGATCTAGGGGTAGACCATTTGGTTGCAATCAATGCTGCCGATTACGGCTCCTCTTTGAATTTCGAAAACTGGGAAAGTGCGCTCTCGTTATTGAATGAGATTGCACCTGGTGATGTTGTTTTAGTGAAAGCGTCACGCGCTGAAGGGCTAGAGCGATTGGTAGAAGCGTTGATAGCGGGATGGAGTAATAAGTGAAAGAGATCTTATTAGCCGGTGTATTTGCACTGCTCTTTAGTTTATTTGGCACTCCTGCGCTAATTAAAATATTAGCTCGCCAAGGTTATGGCCAGATGATTCGCGAAGATGGTCCACAGAGCCATCATTCAAAGCGAGGCACCCCAACTATGGGCGGTATCGCAATTATTTTCTCAACAATCGCCGGCTATTCAATTGCGCATTTAGCTCTAGGTATTGCATTTAGCGCATCCGGATTGATGGTTATCGCTTTATTTACCGGTCTAGGTTTAGTGGGCTTTATCGATGATTATTTGAAGGTAATCAAGCAGCGCTCACTTGGACTAAATAGCAAGCAGAAAATTATTGGCCAGGTAATAGTGGCTGGCCTATTTGGTTATTTCGGAACAAAGTTTCCAGATAACGATGGCCTAACTCCTGTTTCGATGCATCTCTCATTCTTGCGAGATACCTCAATTAAATTGGGAATCGTTGCTTTGATTATCTGGGTCATTTTTATGGTTACTGCAACAAGTAATGGTGTAAATCTGACAGATGGACTTGATGGTCTAGCAACAGGTGCATCGATCATGTCGTTCTTAGCATTCGTCTTAATTGGTGTCTGGCAGTTCGGACAATCTTGTGGGGAAGTGGCAGTTGCTAACTGTTACCAAGTTCGTGACCCAATGGATTTGGCGGTACTGGCTTCCGCTCTTGCAGCATCATGTACTGGCTTCTTATGGTGGAACACATCTCCAGCAAAGATTTTTATGGGAGATACCGGTTCTCTTGCACTTGGCGGCGCGCTAGCTGGTCTTGCGATTTCAATGCGAACAGAATTGTTGCTCATAGCAATTGGTGGATTATTTGTAATGATTACGCTTTCGGTAATCATCCAAGTTGGATTCTTTAAATTAAGTGGCGGCAAGCGAATATTCCGAATGGCTCCGCTGCAGCACCACTTTGAATTAAAAGGCTGGGGCGAGGTAACAATCGTGGTCCGCTTCTGGATTCTTGCCGGCCTCTCTGTTGCAATCGGACTTGGTCTCTTTTATGCCCAGTGGGTAGCTGCGTAAAGATATGGAATTTGCTGGCAAGAAGGTTTTAATTCTCGGCGGAGGAGTAACAGGTAGCGCAGTTGCAAAAATCATGGAAGAACTTGGCGCATCTGTAAAAGTTGCTGACGAGAAACCATTAACGGATTTTGCAACACATGCAATTAATGATTTTGAAAACCTAGATTATGACTTTGCGATAGTTTCTCCAGGATGGAAGCCAGAGCACCCCTTAATCCAAGCGCTAAAGAAGCGAAATATTAAGATCACAAATGAAATTGATTTAGCTTGGCATTTCCGCAATCTGCATGCACCTAATCAACGCTGGGTTGCTATTACTGGCACAAATGGAAAAACCACTACAACAGAGCTAACCGCAGCGATGTTAAATGCATCAGGAATTTCAGCAACAGCTTGTGGCAACGTTGGTACCACCGTAATTGAATCGGTTTGGAACGACGCTAAGTTTGAAGTTCTTGTACTGGAATTATCTAGCTTTCAAATTCATTGGATGGAAGATCCTGAATTTAGCGCAGTAGCTATTCTTAATATTGCCGATGATCACACAGACTGGCACGGATCATTTGAAGAGTACACAAAGGCAAAAATAAAGCTACTTACGCATTC
This sequence comes from Candidatus Nanopelagicaceae bacterium, assembly GCA_023260175.1. The sequence goes on from JALQWD010000080.1 coordinate 13,189, forward strand.
GGATATCGGAATTATCAATGGGCAAGATCCGCATTTGGTGCAGGCGGTTTATGGTTGGAGCGGTCGAAAAATCTATTTCGGTTTAGATACTCCGGCTCCTGGACAGCTTGGTTTAGTTGAAGAACTTTTAGTCGATCGCGCATTTGTAATAGACCCTAAAGAAGCTGGCGCAATTGCTGAATTAAATGAAGTACAACCAACGGTTCCTCACGCAGTAGCTAACACTTTGGCAGCTGCTGGACTATCTCGCGCAATAGGTGCCGATTTAGAATCAATTAGAACTGCTATTCAAAATTTCAAACCAGGTCGCCATCGAATTGAATTGGCACTTGAGAAGGATGGAATTCGCTGGATTAATGATTCCAAAGCGACCAACCCACATGCAGCGCAAGCTTCGTTATTCTCAGCTACTAACTCTATTTGGATTGCTGGGGGCCTCGCAAAGGGTGCTCAGTTTGAAGAGCTAATTTCCAAATCGAAATCAAGAATAAAAGCAGCGCTATTGATTGGTACCGATCGCGAACAAATTGCCACCGAATTAGAGAAGCATGGCATTGAGTTTTATCGCATTGATGGCGCCAACATCATGGAAGCAGTCGTACAGAAAGCGCGCGAATTAGCCGAGCCAGGGGATACCGTGCTGATGGCTCCCGCATGTGCTTCTATGGATCAATTTAAAAACTACGCAGATCGCGGAGATCAATTTATTGCAGCAGTAAAGAAGTTCGCCTAAATGTTTAATACTCCGCTAAATACCTTTAAAACCTTCTTCTTTGTTTCACTCGCAATTCTCTTCTTCGGCGATGTAATGGTCTTCTCCGCAGCTCAAGTGGTGGGGCTAAATTCAGGCGGTGGCTCATTTGCTATCAGTTGGAAGCAGATTCTTGTATCTATTGCCTGCCTGCCATTCGCATGGGTTATCGCACAAATTCCTTTAGAAAACCTGAAAAAAATTGCATCAGTATCTGTCTTCTTTGCACTTGGGTTCATGGCACTACTAATTCCATTCGGTCGCGAAGTGAACGGAAATACCAACTGGATCGATATCGGACCAATTGATTTTCAACCATCAGAGGTGGCAAAGGTTCTTCTTATTTTGTGGTCGGCTTTCATTATCGAAAAATTCTCTAAAGATCCAGTCCGTATTTTCTATACTCTTTCAATCGGTTTTGGAGCTATTTTAATTTTGGTTCTACTTGGCGGGGACTTGGGTTCAGCCGTTGTAATTGGATTAATTCTCGCAACGCTCATTTACTTAACTGGTGCCGATAGCAAATATCTTGCATTTATCTTCGCCTCTGGCGTAGGCGGAGTTGCGCTACTTGTAATGATGCAGCCTTATCGAATTGCACGTTTTACCGCATTCGTACATCCATTTGCAGATGGCATTTATAAAAATGCAGGTTGGCAACCTGCGCACAGCCTGATGGCTTTAGGTAGCGGCGGTTTGTTTGGCGCGGGAATTGGTTCGAGTAAACAGAAGTGGGGAAATCTTGCTGAAGCGCATACAGATTTCATCTTTGGCGTTATCGGAGAAGAGTTTGGTCTCCTTGGAACGCTTTCAACAATTATTGCAATCTCACTATTAGTTATCTGCATTATTAAGATATCGCTCTCGGCAAAGGATCTATTTAGCCGCTATTTAGGGCTGGGCATCGCATTCTGGATCGGTTTCCAATCACTTATTAATTTGGCATCTGCAACTAGCTTGATTCCGGTGGTTGGTGTCACGCTCCCATTTATCTCTTATGGCGGATCATCCCTATTAGCGCTCGGTGGGGCGCTAGGGTTTGTCGCAGGAATTGCACTTCGTAACCCACAAGTTTCGAAGGAGATAAACGTCCGCTGGCCGAAGGGAGCAAAGTAGAGATGAATCGAATTCTCTTTGCTGGCGGCGGAACTGCTGGTCATATCGAACCAGCATGGGCAGTCTCTGAAGTCTGGCGGAAAAGAAATCCCGGCGATGAAATTGCATTTCTTGGCACCAAGAACGGACTTGAAGTCACCTTAATCCCAGAGCGCGACGGCACTTTATATTTGATCCCAAAAGTAGTTGCTCCACGAAAATTTGGTTTTTCGGCAATCGCTTTTCCGTTTGAGCTAATTAATTCAGTGGTTAAGACAATTTCAATTGTTAAGAAATTTGATGTCGTCGTGGGTTTTGGTGGTTACGTTGCCGGATCTGCATATATTGCAGCTGCGCTACTTAGAAAGCCAATCGTGGTTCATGATCAAAATGCAAAAGTTGGCTTAGCAAATAAATTTGGCGCAATCTTCACCAAAGAGATTGCAGTGGCATATCCGAATAGCGGTTTAGCTGGGTCGCGAATCGTTGGTAATCCGCTAAAGAGCCAGATAGTTAGTGCGTCGACGCAATTGGATTGGGCAGAAGCTAGAAAGAGCGCGAAGAAGAAATTAGGTATTTCGCGACCTTTGGTTCTAATTCTTGGCGGTTCAAGCGGATCGCGTGCCATCAATCAAGTAGTTTCAGAATCTAACTTTGGCGAGAACTTTGTGATTCACTCTTTAGGTAAAGAGAACGAACTGCCTGAAGCAACCGATAAATATCGTCCAGTTAGCTATATAGAAGATATGGCTACCGCACTTCTAGCAGCCGATTTAGTGATTTCCAGAAGTGGAGCAATTGCATGCTCTGAATTTGCTGCGCTAGGCAAATACGCACTTTTCATCCCACTTCCTATTGGAAACGGGGAGCAAGCGCTCAATGCAGATGAATTAGTTAAAGCCCATAAAGCAGAAGTGTTAAATCAAGATCAATTCACCGCAAAGTGGCTTACAGATAACTTGGATAGATTACTTAAGCAGGGTAGCGATCAGCCCCTTGGCACTTCGCTAAATGCTGCAGATCAAATTGCCGATTGCATTGGGCGTGTGATCTAAATGCAATTGAAAGAGTTAGTTGGCAAGCGCGTTCACTTCATCGGCATTGGTGGCTCAGGAATGAGCGGATTAGCGCGAATCGCTATTTCGCACGGGATTAAAGTCTCAGGTTCTGATTCATCCGATTCGTCTGTACTTAGCGCGCTTCGTGCGTTGGGAGCAGAGGTCTTTATCGGTCATGCTGCAGAGAATATTCAAGGCGCAGATTTAATTGTTTTTTCAAATGCTATTAAGCCAAGCAATCCAGAAAGAGAAGCAGCAGCGCAACTTAAAATCACGGAAATAACTCGCGCTGCAGCCCTTGCGCTATTGATGTCTGAATCAATATCAATTGCCGTTGCGGGTACTCACGGAAAAACTACAACTTCTTCTATGGCAACAGTTGCGCTGCAGAGCGCTGGTGTAGACCCTTCCTTTGCAATCGGCGGGATATTGAAGAGCTCTGGCTCTAATGCACATCGCGGAACCGGTAAATACTTTGTTGCTGAAGCGGATGAATCCGATGGATCATTTGTTGCATACCATCCTAATGCTGCCATCATTACAAATGTGGAATGGGATCACGTTGATCACTTCGCATCCGAAGTAGAAGTCTTTAACGTCTTCGATGATTTTGTTAAAACAATTACCGGTTTCTTGGTTTATTGTGCGGACGATGAGGGTGCTGCAAAAGTTGCAAAGAGCGCAAAGGTAAAGACCATTGGTTACGGTAAATCTGAAAGTGCTGCGCTTCGAGTAGATCAAATTCAATTAAATGCTGGCGGCTCTTCCGCCAGAGTGCTCTGGAATGGGGCGAAGATAGGAAATTTAGAGCTATCTGTGCCTGGAGAACATAATGTATTAAATGCTGCCGCAGTTTTAGCTGTTGCACTTGAGTTAGGACTGCCAGCAACTGCTTTATTAGATGGGTTAATAAAGTTTCATGGTGCAGGTAGACGCTTTGAATTAAAGGGAAGCGTCAGTGGTGTGCGTGTAATTGACGATTACGGCCATCATCCAACAGAGATCAAAGTGACTCTTGAAGCGGCAAAACGATATGCAGGCGGCGGCCGGGTATTGGTTATTTTCCAGCCGCATAGATACTCTCGAACCAAAGCATTCCTAAATCAATTTGCGGAGACTCTTTCTATTGCAGATCAATGCTGGTTGCTAGAAGTCTATGCAGCGAGCGAACAACCAATTACAGGTGTATCAAGTGCCAATATCGCAAAGAATATGCAAGGCGCAATATTCGAACCAAATTTCCTCGCCGTCACTGAAGCAGTTGCCTTGGCGGCTAAGCCGGGAGATGTAATTATTACTTTAGGTGCCGGAGATGTAAGTTCTTTAGGTCCGCTGATTCTCGACGAACTATCCAAGAGGTTTGATAATGCGTCGTAAACGCGAATTAGTAATCGGAATTTCGGTAATAGTGATAGCAACATTGGCATTTGTATTTGGTTGGACGAATCTATTTACCGTAAAGAGCGTCTCGGTTGCCGGTTCTCCGAATTCGCAAATAACTAAACAAGTTCTTTTGATTGCTGATATCCAAGAGGGCGAAAAATTGGCCCGCGTCGAGCCAAGAAATATCTCAAGCAAACTTGCGCTTGCCGGTATTGACTGGATTGAGAATGTAAAAATTTCGCGCAATTGGATTAATCGCAATGTCACCATCAATTTATCGGCAAGAGTAGCTATTGCTAGATCTGGCGATGAGTATGTAGATAAAGGTGGAGTGCTCTTCACCTCACCGGTTCAAGTCAAAGGCGCTTTATTAGAAATTACCGCCAAAGATGACACTTCTAGGGCGGCGGCAGTAGGGCTCTACTCAGCCTTGCCAACTGAATTGCGTGAAAAGCTAGCCACCCTGACTGCAAGTTCAGAAAATAATTTTCAATTTATCTTGAAAAATGATTTAAAGATTAATTGGGGCGGAAATTCAAATACTGCAGTAAAAGTGAAGATTTATAAGGCTTTAATCGCACTTCCGGAGAATAAAAAAATTCGATTAATGGATGTAAGTGATCCAACAAAACCAACTGTTAAATAGTAAATAATCAGTTGGTAATAACATCGTGTCGGTAATTGAATACTCTCCCCATACGCTCTAATTTTCCGCCACCTAAATGGGAGAAGTTGTAACCCTTAAGTAAAGGTTTACATCGGGAGGATGGTCATGGCGGCACCGCAGAATTATTTAGCAGTCATCAAAGTTGTAGGTATTGGTGGCGGCGGCGTTAATGCAATCAACCGCATGATCGAAGCCGGACTTAAAGGCGTTGAGTTCATCGCTGTTAACACTGACTCGCAACAATTATTAATGAGCGATGCAGATGTCAAATTAGATATCGGAAGAAAAATTACTCGCGGGCTTGGTGCAGGTGCTGCACCAGAAGTTGGTCGCGATGCTGCACTAGATAACGTTGATGAAATTGAAGAAGCGTTACGCGGCGCAGATATGGTTTTCATTACCGCCGGTGAAGGTGGCGGAACCGGAACAGGTGGCGCACCAGTTGTCGCAAAAATTGCACGCGAACTCGGCGCGCTAACAGTTGGCGTTGTAACAAAGCCATTCTCATTTGAAGGCAAGCAACGCACTGCTGCAGCAGAATCTGGAATTGATGCGCTTCGTTCAGAAGTTGATACTTTAATTGTCATTCCAAATGATCGCTTACTTGCAATCTCTGATCGAGCTATTACTGCAATCGATGCATTTAAGAGCGCTGATCAAGTTCTACTCTCAGGTGTACAGGGAATTACAGAGCTAATTACTCAGCCAGGTTTAATCAACCTCGACTTTGCAGATGTTAAGACTGTTATGACAGGTGCAGGTGCTGCACTCATGGGTATCGGTTCTGCTCGTGGTGAGAACCGTGCAATTCGCGCAGCTGAGCTTGCAATCTCATCTCCACTACTTGAAGCTTCAATTGATGGCGCAATGGGAATCTTGTTATCTGTTGCAGGCGGCAGCGATCTTGGTCTATTCGAAATCAATGAAGCTTGCCAACTTGTACAAGATGCAGCGCATCCAGATTCCAAGTTCATCTTCGGTACTGTTATCGATGATGCGCTAGGCGATGAAGTTCGTATCACCGTAATTGCAGCTGGTTTTGATGGTGGCGAGCCAAAGAAGATTGAGCGCCCAACAATCACAACAAACGAAATTTCTGGCCAGGCAGATCCAGTAGTTGAGAATGACCCATTGCAGGTAGCTATGGAAATTACTGGTGAAACTCCACGACGCCGCATCTCATTCGAAGAGTTGGTCTCTGAGGATGAAATCGACGTTCCAGACTTCATGAAATAGTTTCATGTCTTTCATATTTACCAACCGAATAGGTGGGGTAAGTAAAGCTCCATTTGATTCAGCAAACCTTGGCCATCACGTTGGCGATGATCCTGCGGATGTAGCAACCAATCGTGCAAATCTAGAAGCTCAAATTGGCATGCCTATAGTTTTCATGAATCAAATTCATAGCGATATCGTTCTTCAAGTCACTGACAATAAATCGCAACCTACTTGTGATGCCTTGATTACAACAGAACGTAAATTAGGTCTTGCAGTCATGATGGCCGATTGCATTCCATTACTTTTGAAATCAGATGTTGCAGTGGCTGCAGTTCATGTGGGACGCAAAGGTTTGATGAACGGAATTACCCGCAAGACGATCGAAGCAATGCGAGATCTTGGGGCAGAGGTGATTCATTCTTATATAGGTCCAAATATTTGCGGCAACTGCTACGAAGTTGGCGAAGATATTTTTCATGAGGTTACATCTAAATATCCAATGACAGATTCTTCGTCTCGCACCGGCAAATCAACCTTGGATTTAGTTGCAGGCCTTAAGAGCGATTTAAAAGATACCGTAGTCATGGATCTCTCGAGCTGTGTTTACGAAGATAGCGATTCATTCTCGTTTCGCAGAAACGAAATCACTGGACGCCAAGCTGGTGTAATTTGGCTCTAACTCGCAGAGATGAGTTGGCGCAAAATTTAGCTGCGGTAAAGGCAACGATTCCTTCCGGCGTGCACTTGATTGTGGTGACCAAAACTTTCCCACTTAGCGATGCGCAGATTTTGCAGGAGCTCGGTGTTACCGAATTCGGCGAAAATCGCGACCAAGAGGGTAAAGAGAAGGCGCCATTGGTTCCTGGCAAATGGCATTTCCAAGGTCAGTTGCAGAGTAATAAGTTGAAGTCAATTACCAAGTGGGCCGATGTAGTCCAGACCGTTGATACAACCAGATATGTCGAGTTAATTTCCAAAGCCACCGAGAAAGACATTGAAGTATTTATCCAGGTATCTCTAGATGGCCAAGTTCACCGAGGTGGCGCGCTACCTGCAGATATCGCTCAAATTGCCGAATCGATCTTGGCGACCGAAAACTTAAAACTCCAGGGTTTAATGTCAGTTGCTCCGCTTGGAGAAGAGCCAGATTCTGCCTTTGAAAGATTGGCCAAGATTCATGAGGATTTCAAGAGTAAATTTCCAAGCGCCCCATATCTCTCTGCTGGCATGAGTGGCGATTATTTATCGGCAATTTCTCATGGAGCGACACACGTCCGCGTGGGCTCATCAATACTCGGTTCGCGCGCTTAACTTCTCTAAAATTAACCCTATGTCTAGCCTTAAGAAACTAGGAAATTTTCTCGGTCTAACAGATGACCTCGAGAGCGAAGAGATCACCCACGAAGCGGAGACTCCAAGAATCAAAGTACGCGAAACACGTTCATTCGCGTCAGTGCAAGCAACACCGGTAGCGCCAGCAGCAGTTGCTCCTGCAGCTTCCAATCAAATCTTTACTGTAAATCCTCGTTCATATAACGAAGCTCGTGTAATCGGCGAACGTTATCGCGAAGGAAATACCGTTCTCATGAACCTTACTGATATGGGAGATGAAGAACGTAAGCGCTTAGTTGACTTCGCAAGTGGCCTTGTTTTCGGTCATCACGGAACCATCGAACGCGTAACCTCAAAAGTTTTCTTGCTCTCTCCAGCAAATGTAACTGTCTCTTCAGAAGTTAAGACAGCTGCAGCTGAAGCAAGTTTCTTTAACCAGAGCTGATAAATGCTCGGTATCTGGGTAGCTCGTTTCCTTCAAGTTTTTATCTTCGCCCTTTTTGCGCGTTTGATTCTTGATTATGTTCGAATGTTCAAACCAGGCTGGTCTCCACGTGGCTTGATGCTCTGGTTTGCAGAGAGCACATATACCTTTACAGATCCACCAATTAAATTCTTCCGCCGCTTTATTCCACCACTTCGTATGGGTGGAGTTGCTTTAGATTTATCTTTTATCGTGCTCTTCTTTGCAGTCCAAATTCTGCAGAGTTTGGCGCTTGCTTATCTTTAAGCCAACTGTAAATTAAAAGTAAATCCAAGTTCGGTATCACATAGTAGGGAAGCGTCATACTTCATCTCTACCGCTAAGACTTCACGAGCAATATGATCAAGTGCGCCATTTACAGCAGGTGCAACTTCTGAGTTTGCATTCCAGGTCACGATGATGCGATCAGAGATATCAAAGCCGGCGCTCTTTCGACCTTCTTGCAAGGCGCGAATTACTTCACGGACATTGCCAGCATTGATTAGCTCTTGGGTAAGCGTTAAATCAAGCGCTACAGATTCGCCATTATTGCTAGATACCGACCAGCCACTCTTTGGTTGTTCGGTGATCACCAAATCATCGACAGTAATTTCAAATTGCTCGATTTTTGCACTGCCAGTTGTACGTACTTCTGCGACTAACTTTGCGGCATCTGCAGCTGCAATTAGTTTTGCAACTTCTTGAACAGCTCCGCCGTATTTAGCGCCAAGGGCACGGAAGTTAGCTTTAATGCTTACGCTAACTAAATCACCAGATGCATTTGCGATATCTTCAAGATCCAAAACGTTAAGTTCGTCTGCAATCTGATCGCGCATATCGCTTGGCAGGTTTGCCCAACCGCTTGCAGCAATTAACGCACGACCCAAAGGTTGGCGAATCTTTACTGAAGATTCAGCGCGAGCGGCACGGCCAAGTTCGACAATTCGACGAGTAAGGGCAACCTGATCGCGAAGCGTTAAATCAATTAACAATTCGTTTACCTCTGGCCATGAAGTTAAATGAATTGATGCAGCGGCATCAGCCTCAACAGGCTTAATTAATTCTTGCCATACATGTTCGGTAATGAACGGAACCATTGGTGACATCAATTGGGTAAGAACCTTTAGGCACTCATGAAGCGTTGCAAGTGCTGCAGGGTCCCCATCCCAGAAACGGCGACGGCTACGACGTACATACCAATTTGAAAGATCGTCAATAAATGTTGCAAGTAAACGACCTGCAGTTTGAGAATCAAAATCAGCATATGCAGCATCAACATCTCTTACTAATAACTGCAATTCAGACAAGATCCAGCGATCCATGATTGGACGACTCATCTGCGCAGGGGATTGCGATAAATCAAATTTTGACGCACGCGCATATAGCGACATGAATGAGATGGTGTTCCAGTAAGTAAGAAGCGTTTTACGAATTACTTCTTGGATTGCATCATGTCCAACGCGTCGGCTTGCCCAAGGAGATCCTGCAGCCAACATAAACCAGCGGACAGCATCAGCGCCATGTTGTTCCATAAGCGCCATTGGCTCAATTACATTTCCAAGATGCTTAGACATTTTGCGACCATCCTTATCAAGAATATGTCCTAAGCAGAGCACGGTCTTGTATGAAGATTGATCGAAGACCAAAGTACCGATAGTCATTAAGGTGTAGAACCAACCACGAGTCTGATCGATAGCTTCGCAGATAAAGTCGGCAGGGTATGAGTTCTTAAATTTCTCTTCAGAACCTGGCTTATGCGGGTAGCCCCATTGTGCAAACGGCATAGCGCCAGAGTCATACCAGCAGTCAATAACTTCAGGAACGCGAACCATTTCAGAGCTGCATTCAGCGCAAGGGAATTTAATGTCATCTACATAGGGACGATGCGGATCGAGGTTTGAAAGTTCTTGTCCAGCTAATTCGCCAAGTTCTTTTAAGGAACCGATTGCGAATTCGTGTTTGTTTTCGCAGCGCCAAATTGGAAGTGGGGTACCCCAATAACGATTTCGCGATAAAGCCCAATCGATATTGTTATTTAACCAGTCGCCATAACGTCCTGTTTTAATGGTTTCTGGATGCCAATCAGTATTTTGATTCTCGCGGATTAGCGCATCTTTTATGGAAGTGGTGCGGATATACCAAGATGGCTGCGCATAATAAATAAGTGCGGTGTGGCAACGCCAGCAATGTGGGTACTGGTGCTCATATGGTTGATGCTTATAGAGCAATCCACGGGCTTTTAAATCTTTAACGATTGGCTTATCTGCATCTTTGAAAAATAAATCGCCAACTAATTCAATTCCAACTTCGAAATGTCCATCTGGGCGAACTGGATTAACGGTCGGCAAGTTGTATGCGCGGCAGGTCTTTAAATCGTCCGCGCCAAAAGCTGGTGCTTGATGAACAAGACCAGAACCATCTTCTGTAGTTACATAATCAGCCAAAACCACGAAATGTGAATCAGGAATATCTACGACGTTAAATGGGCGGTTATAAGTAACGCGCTCTAAGTCTCGACCTTTATAGCGCTTTAAGATCTCAGTTTCGCCATCTACCTTTGAAAGTAGCGCCTCCGCCAATACCAAAACTTCAGATGCTTCCTCTTTAGTTACTTTAACTGCAACATAATCAACATCTGCATTTGCAGCGACTGCAGTATTTGAAATCAGAGTCCAGGGCGTAGTGGTCCATACCAAGAAACTTGCTTGAAGTTCTTTTAGTTCACCACTAGTAATAGGAAAGCGCACATATACAGATGGATCTGTAACTGTTTCATAACCTTGTGAAAGTTCATGGTCTGATAAACCAGTTCCGCATCGAGGGCAGTAAGGCGCTACGCGGTGATCTTGAACTAGAAGACCTTTCTTCCAGATCTCTTTTAACGACCACCATACTGATTCAACATATTCAGGAGACATCGTCCAATAAGCTTCATCGAAATCAACCCAGAAGCCCATTCGGTTGGTCATGTTGGTAAATGCATCAACGTGACGTTGCACAGACTCTTTACATTTTGCATTGAATTCTGCGATGCCGAATTTTTCGATATCGCCTTTACCGGAAAATCCGAGTTCCTTTTCAACTGCAATCTCTACAGGCAGACCATGGCAATCCCAACCTGCTTTGCGAATTACCTGATGGCCCTTCATTGTTTGATAACGAGGGAATACATCTTTAAATACACGCGCTTCAATGTGGTGCGTGCCTGGCATACCGTTTGCAGTAGGAGGGCCTTCGAAGAATGTCCAAGAGCTCTGCCCTTCGTGGGCTTTTACGCTCTGATGAAAGATGGCATTGCTCTCCCAGAATGAGAGAACCTCGTGCTCCATCTTTGGGAGGTCAATCGAGGCCGGAATTGCGCGGTAGCCGGTCATTTGGGAATTCTAATTGACCGCCTAATCGCGCGCCTAATTGGCGCAGTGACCTATAACAAATTAAAGTTTCGCCCCTCATGGCATTAAAAAAATTAGCGAAGAAGCTGGCTAAAAAAGCAGCAAAAAAAGCCCCTGCAAAAAAAGCAGCTCCAGTTAAAAAAGCTGCACCTGTAAAGAAGGCGG
>JALQWD010000102.1 GCA_023260175.1 Candidatus Nanopelagicaceae bacterium
GTGCATTGCAACAAGTTGGTATCTACGAAGAGCAACCTTTCGAATCTTATTTCTCAGGAAATACAGTTCAGATTTGTCCGGTGGGTGCGCTGACAGGTGCGACTTATCGCTTCCGTGCCCGTCCATTTGATTTAGTTTCAACCCCGTCTGCTTGCGAACATTGCGCATCAGGTTGCGATATGCGCACCGATGTACGTCGCGGCAAGACACTTCGTCGTTTAGCTGGAGAAGATCCATCAGTTAACGAAGAATGGAATTGCGATAAAGGTCGTTGGGCATTTAAGTATGTAACTGCTCAAGATCGCATCACAACTCCTTTGGTACGTAACTCTGCGGGCGAATTAGTTCCTGCATCATGGCCGGAAGCACTAGAAGCGGCAGCTGCAGGTTTAACTGCTGGGCGCTCTGCAGTTCTAGTTGGCGGACGTACTACTGTTGAAGATGCATACGGTTACTCAAAGTTTGCTCGCGTAACTCTTGGCACAAATGACATTGACTTCCGATCACGCGTTTCAAGCGATGAAGAGCGTGCATTTATTGCAAGCAATGTAATTGGCAATCAAACAACATACCGCGATATTGATTCAGCGGATCAGGTTGTATTAGTTGCATTCGAACCAGAAGAGGAATCACCAATCGTCTTCTTACGTTTGAACAAAGCAGCTCGCAAGAAGGGCCTAAAGGTCCATGCAATTGCATCGAAGCTTTCAATCGGCAATGAGAAGTTGAAATCAAACTTCATCTGCGTAGCTCCTGGTAATGAAGTAGCTGGCTTAGCTGGCCTTACTTTGACTGAAAAATCAGTGATTTTGGTAGGCGAACGCGCTGCTGAAACCGCTGGACTATTAAGTGCAGTTGCAGGACTTGCTTCACGCAGCAACGCGAAGCTTGCATGGATTCCACGTCGCGCAGGCGAACGTGGCGCTATCGAAGCTGGCGCAATTGGAAATCTACTTCCTGGTGGTCGTCCTGTATCTGATGCGGCAGCTCGTGTAGATGTGGCAGCAGCTTGGGGAGTTCATGGACTTCCTGAAGAGCGCGGACTTTCAACTGATGAAATTTATGCAGCGGCAGCTAGCGGTGAAATCAACGCGTTATTAGTTGGCGGCGTAGATCCACTTGATGGAGCTAATTCAAAGGTGGCACTGGATGCGCTACATAACGCATTCGTAGTTTCACTTGAAATGCGTCCATCAGCTGTTACAGATCGTGCAAATGTTGTTCTTCCAATCGCTGCAGTTGCAGAGAAGAGCGGAACATTCCTTAACTGGGAAGGTCGTGGACGTAGCTTTGAAGCTGCAGTCACCGATTCAATTCAACGTAGCGATCTTCGCGTGCTTTCAATTCTTGCAGAACAGATTGGTCGCAAGATCGGAATCTCAACTGTTGCGCAAGCAGCGGCAGAGTTAAATTCAATTGGTACATGGGATGGCGCAAAGGCAGAGTTCGGTGGCGTAAGCGCTGCACCTGCTCCAACTGTTTCAGGTGATCAAGCGGTTTTAACTTCATGGCGCAGATTGCTAGATAACGGTTCATTGCAGGATGGGGAAGCAAATCTTGCCGGCACAGCTCGTAAGACTGTTGCAGTAATTTCACCAAAGCGCGCAGAGTCAATCGGCGTGACTGATGGTCAATTAGTAAAGATTGCAAATGCAAATGGTGCAGTGGTTCTTCCAGTATTGATTGAAGCAATTCATGATGATGCTGTTTGGGCGCCGCGCAACTCTTCAGGATCTGAGTTGCTACGCACCTTAGGTGTTGCATCTAATTCAGTAGTAACGGTGGTGAAGGCATGAATTCAGTGACAAATGCACAACTAATAGCTGGGGATCCAGGTTGGTTAATCGCCGTCAAAGCGCTTCTAACCTTCGTAGTTTTAGTGGTTTTCACCCTTTTAGCTATCTGGTGGGAGCGCCGTTTCATTGGTTTTATGCAGGAGCGTCCAGGACCTAACCGCACTGGCCCACAGGGTTTATTGCAATCTTTAGCTGACGGCATCAAGCTGGCGCTTAAGGAAGATATCGTTCCGAAGGCCGCAGATAAAGTTGTATTTATTCTTGCGCCAATTATCAGCGCATCAACTTGCTTTATGTCATTTGCAATCAAGGTATTCACTTGTCCTGTCTCGTCTTTCAATTGATTTCTACATTAAATACTCGCAATCTAACTCCAAACTTTCAATGATGATCCACAAAGAAAGCCTACCCATTTTGAAACCATGCTCATCAAATCCTCCGTGATCGC
>JALQWD010000123.1 GCA_023260175.1 Candidatus Nanopelagicaceae bacterium
GCACTGATAGCAAAACCACCAGGTAGCACCGCTCCTGGGAGTGATGCCACGATTAAATCCCCTACTTTGAAGTTCTGCGCACCGCATATAACAAAGCGTGACTGACCTTCGCCGCAATCAAGTTCGACATAGCGAATTGGCTTTTTGTGCTCTTTTAGTTCTTCGATAGCAAGAACTTTGCCAACTACAAGCGGGCCAGTTAGATCCTTACCTTCGACAATAATCTCTTCAACTTCAAAACCAACGCGAACTAGACCATCTGCGATCTGTTGATCCGTTAAGTTAGCAGGCAGATCTACATATTCAGCGATCCAAGATTTAGGTGCGCGCATTATGAGTCCTAAGCCAATCCAAGTCCGAAGGCACGACTAAAGCGAATATCGCCTTCGACAATGTCGTGCATATCTTTGATTCCTTGGCGAACCATCAATGTGCGTTCCAGCCCCATACCGAATGCAAATCCAGAATATTCATCTGGGTTAATTCCGCAGTTCTCTAGAACTTTCGGATTCACCATTCCGCAACCGCCCCATTCGATCCAGCGATTGTTAAACCAAACATCTACCTCAGCGCTTGGTTCGGTGAACGGGAAGAAAGATGGGCGTAAGCGAGTAACTGCATCTGCGCCGAACATCTTTACCGCGAACGCATCTAAAGTTCCCTTTAAGTGGGACATGTTTATATCTTTATCAATCACTAGGCCTTCGACCTGAGCGAATACTGGACTATGTGTCATATCTAGTTCGTCGGCGCGGTATGTGCGACCCGGAGAGATGATGTAGATAGGTGGCTCTTGCGTGAGCATGGTGCGAGCTTGCACTGGTGAAGTGTGAGTGCGTAGAACCAAACCTGAAGAGAGCGGTTCGATGAAGAAAGTATCTTGCATGGTGCGCGCCGGATGATCTGCTGGAATATTAAGCGCATCGAAATTTAGCCAACCACTTTCTAACTCTGGACCTTCTGCAACTGAATAGCCCAGCGACAAGAAATAATCAGAGATTTCGTTCTTGATAATTGTTAGCGGATGCAATCCACCAAGATGTTCGCGAATTGATGGAAGTGTAATATCAACAACTTCTTCTAGAAGCACTTTCTGATCTCGCAGAATTTCTAACTCTTGAGTACGTGCATCTAGTGCCAGGGTAATTTCACTACGAGCTGCGCCTATAACTTTTCCAAGTTCTGCCTTTTGATCTGCTGGAACTGAGCCAAGAGCGCGGCTTGCGCCAGCTATTGGCGACTTATCCCCTGCATGAGCAAGGCGTGCAGCTTTTAGTTGTTCTAGATCAGCAGCGGCTGCAAATGCGGATTTAGCATCTGCTACCCATTGATTAACTTCTGCTGTATTCACGTGCGGAATTCTATATTGAAGACGTTATCTTCCGCGGGATATTTCATGCATCACGATTGCAGCGGCAGCAGCTAAATTGAGTGATTCTGCTTTACCTGGCATGGCGATGGAAATTCGAGTGGCGCCTTTCACCTCCGATAGAAGGCCATCCTTAAAACCTCGAGCTTCGTTGCCGAAGATCCAAATTGCAGGATTTTTGAAATCTACTTCAAAGAGAGATTTATCTCCGGCGCCATCTAATAAATATAGATTATGTGTTGGTAACGCTTTGCGGAGTTCGGCAAGCTCTACACCTGAATAAACTGGAATGTGCCATAACGAACCAGCAGTTGAGCGAACAACTTTTGGCGAATAGAAATCAACACTACCTTGCGAAGTTACAACTGCAGAGATTCCCATTGCATCTGCAGTGCGAAGAATTGTTCCGGCATTACCTGGATCTTGAATTTCATTTAAATAGATGACGTGGCTGGCAGCTAGAGTTCCGATGGTTTCTGTGCTTTGAATCATCATGCGACAGATGGCAACAATTCCCTGCGAAGTCATTGCATCCGACATTGCTTCGGCAACTTTTTCGCTGACTTCAACTACATTTACACCGGCTAAGTCGATTCCGGCCTTCTCAATTCTTTCGGCGCCGCTTTTTGATAAATAGAGCGTCTCAACTTCATCATCAACAAGTAGCGCTTCGCGCACACCTTGGATTCCTTCAGCTACAAAGAGCTGGTTTTCAGCGCGGTCCTTCTTGGATGATAAAAGAGCCTTCACTCGCGCAACATGTGGCGACTGAAGGCTCTCAATCATTTTCGTAAATTAGTTCTTAACGTTTGCGCGAGCAACATCAACAAGTGACTTGAATGCTGCTGGATCGTTAATTGCTAGATCAGAAAGAATACGGCGATCTACTGTCACGCCTGCTTCTTTTAGACCCTGGATGAAACGGTTGTAAGTTAAACCGTTTGCACGTGCACCTGCATTGATACGCTGGATCCAAAGCTGGCGGAAATCGCCCTTCTTATCCTTACGATCATTGAATGCATAAACCAATGAGTGGGTAACTTGTTCCTTCGCCTTTGTGTAAAGACGTGAACGCTGACCGCGATAACCTGCAGCACGTTCAAGGGTGGTACGACGCTTCTTTGCAGCGTGGACGCCGCGCTTAACTCTTGCCATTTATTTACGCCTCCCCTTACTTCAATCCAAGCATGCGCTTTGCAGCGAATGCGACTGGTGCTTTTGCAGCTGATTCTTGATCAAGACGCCGAGTAACGCGTGATGATTTGCGCTCAAGTAAGTGGCGCGTTCCCGCACGCTCGGGCATGATTTTTCCAGAGCCAGTGACTTTGAAAGTCTTCTTAGCTCCACTATGTGACTTCATCTTTGGCATTTAAGCCTCCTCTTTAACTTCTTGTTGCTTTGGCGCTTTTGGCTTTGATGCCTTTGCACCTGACTTATTCG
>JALQWD010000167.1 GCA_023260175.1 Candidatus Nanopelagicaceae bacterium
GGTACAGCATCTGCTCATACAGATTGCACTTGGTTCTCTGATGCGCAACGCAAAGGCATCACCGTAAATATGTCTGTAACTTCAAATGCTTTTACTGCGAAATACGGTGCAACTCCAACATCAGATAGCGGTATGGGTTTCACACTTGATGGAACAAACACACTCTCAGCAGGTTTTACAAAGGGCACATGCAACGTTGATGGTGAGGCAGATTCATCAAAGTGGACAACTTCGGCATTTACTGTAGGAGCTACAGCTTCTGTCTCTGCAGATGTTTTCAAAATTGCTGCAGCAGATGTGACCACGAAGCCAGGAACTGCATCAAGCAAGGGTGATTCATGCTCACAGTCACAGACTTGGGTTGTGAAGATTCCTGGAGGCATGAAGCCAGCTTCACCAAAGGCTACATACACCTTTACTGGACCAAAAGTTACTACTGCATTAACTCTTACCAGCGTATCTGGTTAAGGAACTATGAGAAGTCCGGAGGCAAATTGCTTCCGGACTTTTCTTTTTAAAGGAGAAACAAATGAAGAAAATCCGAATTAAGTTATTTGCATTCTTATTGGCGCTATTTGGATTTGCTTCAACAAGCATTAATCCAACTTATGCTGCCGGAAATCTTGGCATCGGCGTATCTATATTGCCGTCTGGCGATCAAGGTGGAGCAGACTTGGGGAATAACTCTCAATTATGGTTTTCACTAAAACCCGGTAGTTCGCAATCTCGCGAATTTATAGTCACGAGTTCTGGAAACATAAACCAAGAAGTTAAATTGCAACTTCTTGGTTTGAATCTAGTTAATGGTGTAGCAAAGGTGAATTCGGAACAAGAAGCAGAAGCGGCCCAATGGGTCTCATTTGAACCTAAAACTTTAGTGCTTAAGCCACACTCAACTACCAGAATGAAAATGACTTTTAATATTCCGGCTGACACCAAATTTGGTAGATACGACGGATTCCTAAGAGTGATTGCTCAGGCGGTAGAACTAAACAGTTCCCAAAGCAAAGCAAAAGTTTCCGCGGTTATTAGTAATGCAGTTGCATTCGATCAACAATTTTGGCTAGGTGTTGGCGACGGCAAATATCTCTCTACAGATTTCGACATGAAGGCAATCAGAGGAATTATTCGCGGAGATCAAAAATTTATTCAGATAGCCATGGAGAACCTGGGCGGTACTCCAATTGGCCCAGAAGGCACTGCGGAATTACAGGATGCTGTCTTTACCAAGAATCATTTAGGCCCAATCGCATTTGGAACTGCGACCGTAGAACCTGGAAAAACTCGTTGGGCAGAATTTGAAGTACCTAATACGATGAAAGATGGCCGCTGGAACATATTTGTGACTGCACATCAAGGTAATGTAGTTAAAACAAAAATGTTCGAAGAAGATATCAAATTCGTAGAGGAATCAAATGGATTCAATATGCCGTGGCAATGGATTCTAGTTATTGGTTTTGGAGCATTATTGCTATTAGGCATACGAATGGTTATTTCTCCGGAAAAGTTCAATTTCAATATTAAATTTAAGAAGCCAACCAAGAAGCAATCTTCACCTATAGATCAACTAAGTATTGAGGAGCTCGAAGCGCTAATTGAAAGTCGAACTGGGCAAATCAAGAAAACTGCTAAAAAAGCGCCAGCTAAGAAAGCAGCGAAGAGCAAAACAGTCGCAAAGAATGCGGCTAAAAAACCGGTAAAGAAAGTTGCTAAGAAGGCAGCTGCCAAATCACCTGCTAAAAAAGCCGCAAAGAAAGCAGTTAAAAAGAGTGCAAAGAAGGCAACGAAAAGCAGGCGCTAGTTAATTCGGGTCGCTGGGCTCATCCGTACAAGTAGAATGTGCGCGTGAGCCCAGCACAGGAATTTCCGCACGATAAGTTCGATGACCTCCTTGCGGCCAATGTCGAATATCAAAAGAGTTTCAAATATTCAGCGCTAACTGGCGAAGCTGCAAAAGGTTTAGCGATTGTTACCTGTATGGATTCCAGAATCAATCCGCTATCTGTAGTTGGAATGCGTTCTGGCGATGCAAAGATTCTACGCAACGCGGGAGCTCGTGTAACTGAGGACGTCTTACGTACTTTGGTTCTTGGTACTTATCTGCTTGGCGTTGATCGCATTTTGATTATGCCGCACACTGATTGCCGAATGGCCAAATCAGAAGAATCAGAAATTCACGCAACGATTAAAGAGCAGTATGACGTTGATACCCGCGCCCTTGAATTTCGCACAGTTTCGGATCAAGAGCGTGCGTTAGCAATCGACGTACAACGAGTCCGCTCTTATCCGCTAATTCGAAAAGGCGTATCTGTTGCAGGTGCAATTTACGATGTTTCAAATGGCTCAATCACTCCGATTGATTGCTAATTAATATTAAATGTATTTAGAAATAGTTCTACTTAAGGCGAAAGCTTTAGGTGCGCTATCGCGTGCGCTTGGTCAAGGCAATGGCGTTGTCATAGCGGGCCGCTTAATTCTTAAATTCGCACCAAATGCAGTAGAAAAATTGGCTCGCAACAAGCGAGTGGTTTTAATTTCTGGCACCAACGGAAAATCAACAACTGCAAAGTTAGTTGCAGAGGCGCTTCGTACTAAATACACAATCGCGCACAATCAAACTGGTGCAAACCTATTCTCTGGCATCGCGGCAGCGCTTGGCGATAATCCAGATGCGCAGGTAGCGGTACTTGAAGTAGATGAAATGGTTCTGCCGTGGGCAATTGAAAAAACTAAACCAGAGTTAATTGTGTTGCTTAACTTGGGACGCGATCAGTTAGATCGTCTTTCTGAAGTGCGAATGGTCTCTAATAAGTGGCATAAAGCGCTGGCGGGGCAGAGCGTGCTGGCTTCGACCGATGATCCATTTGTCGTTTATGCAGCCAATGCTGCGCATAAACGAATCTGGTTTAGTGCATCAGAAAAGGGTCATATAGATGCAGCGACCTGCCCCGAATGCGGCAAGTTACTTAATTGGGAAGATGGCGGCGCAACATTCTGGTGCGAATGTGGTTTTAGCAAACCAGATGCCAACTGGACCTTGCGTGGCGATATTTTGAATCACCAATTTAAAGTAAATAGCGCAATCCCTGGAGCTGCGGCGTTACAGAATGCAGCGCGCGCATTTATCGTGGCAAATGAATTTAATGTTGATCTAGAAGCCGCTAATAGCGCAATCGGAAAAGTCGAAGCAGTTGATGGACGTTTTGCCAAGAAAATGATTGGCGAAACTAATTTCCGCTTACTGCTTTCAAAGAATCCAGCCTCATGGCGCGAAACTTTGCAGACTAGTAGCCAAGGTCCAAATAAAGTTTTATTAGTTGTAAATGCAAACACACAGGATGGCAAAGATACTTCTTGGTTGTGGGATGTTGATTATCGCCCGCTGATTGGTAGAGAAGTATTAGTAACTGGCGAAAGAAAGATTGATGTATCTGCACGCCTTACAGTTTCGGGAATCCCGCATCGAATTGTGGATAACGAAATTGAGGCCAGCCGTATTTTTGGCGAAGGTGATGCCGATTTAATCGCGTCATACACCGCTTTCCATAGACTGGTGAATAAATGATCAAAATAGTTAATTTATTACCGGAACTACTCGGTACATATGGAGATCAAGGTAACGTCGCAACTCTTTCATGGAGACTTTCACAGCGCGGAATTGAAAATCAAATCATCCAAGCATCTGCACGTAATGCAATTCCAACAGATGGCGATTTCTATTTTCTAGGTGGCGGAGAAGATGATGCGCAGGTGGCGGCAGTTGAATTGCTCCGTCGCGATAATGCGCTAGAAAATGCGCTAAATAATGGCGCGCATCTATTTGCAGTTTGTGCGGGATTCCAATTGCTAGGCAATAGCTTTCCGGCGTCAGGCGAACGAACAATTGAAGGCCTGGGACTGTTGCCAATCATTACCGAACCCGCAAGCCCTAGAAGTGTGGGCGAATTACTTCTTGATTCAACAGTGGGCATTGGCCAATTAACTGGCTTTGAAAACCATGCCGGCCAGACAAAGTTCCTGGAAAAATTACAACCGCTGGGCACAGTAAAGCGCGGTATTGGTAACCATGTATCTGAAGAATCAGATGGTGCGGTTACCTCAAACATAATTGCTACCTATATGCACGGCCCAGCGCTGGTGCGTAATCCAAAACTTGCGGATTACTTCTTAGCTAGAAAATTAGGAGCGCTTGCAGAGATCGAAGATACGATCTTTACAGAGCTTCACGACTCTTGCGTCGAACGGGCATCAAAGTAGCCGGATAATTGTGGTTCATTAAGAAATCACGAATAACTTTATTGAGTAACTCCGGTTGATCTTTATCAATTAGATGTGAAGCGCCAGGGATAATGGCAAGTCTTGAATTCTCAATCGCTTCGTAAATCTCTTGGGTATGCGGCAACTTAATGACATCATCATCGCCAGCGATAACTAGCGCTGGACATTTAATGCTTTGCAGCTGGGCAATTGTCATCTTTGGCTCAGTAGCCCAGATGTGAACCATCTTCTTAATTTTCTCAACCAGAGTCTCTGGTGCATCAGGGGAGAACTTTGCATATTTTGCACGCTCTTCAGCACTAGGTTCCCAAGGTGGAATTGGTGAGCCTGAATCATCATGTTCGTAATTAGCGCCAATTAAAGTAATTGTCTTAACTAATTCTGGGCGATGGATTGCAACTAGTAGCGAAATAATTCCGCCATCTGAATATCCAATTAAATGCGCTGGTTTCTTAACTACATCTTCAAGGTAAGCCACAGCTTCAGCAAATTGAAAATCGAAGTGAAAACTGCCTGCTTGATCAGGTGATCGACCATGGCCAGCGCGGTCGTAGCTATATACGCGAAAACCTTTAACGCTAGGCGATAGCCGGCCATCAAAACCTTCGCTCTGTGACATGCCTCCATGAAGCAGTACAACTGGCACCTCATTGGCGCGCTTTAAGAATGGCTTTGATTGCGATGCCCAAATCTTCTGCCCACGAAGTTGGATGTATTCGCGTTTGAAGCTTTGGGAACCTGGCCATAAATTCATGGTGTAAATCTAACTCAGCAGATGGCATTATTTGCGCGTGCATAAATTTAACGCCGAAGTCGAAGTGGTCGCAGATGAAATTCTGGCCTATGCACTTGAACGACTTCGTCAAGAGCCGCCACTTGATGGACCGTTGACACCGATCGAACTTTACGAACGCGTTGGCAACACCATCACTGCAAAGGGTTTGGGCGGACTTCCAACTCTAGAGATTTTCAAAGAAGTTTTAGCGAAAGCATGTATCTCAACAGATCACGAACGATATTTAGCATTTATCCCAACTGCGCCATCTGAATATTCATCGCTCTTTG
>JALQWD010000195.1 GCA_023260175.1 Candidatus Nanopelagicaceae bacterium
ATGCGTTGATTGCAAAGAACGCAACTACATCACTAAGAAGAACCGCCGCAACGATCCAGACCGCATGGAACTTAAGAAGTTCTGCCCACGTTGCAAGGCTTCAACTCTTCACCGCGAAACCCGCTAACAGTGATTCAACCCGACGCGATCGGGCGCACCTTTAAAGGTGCTGAAGTAACCATTTCCCAAAATGAAATTGATGCTTTCTGTGCTGTGCTCGGAGAGAAAGATTCTTCAATTGCACCGCCAACATTTTCCATCCGCATCTCTCTAGATCAATCGCAAGCTGTTTTAACTTCGCCGGAAGTTGGCGTCAATTGGGATCGCATTGTTCATGGCGATCAGAAATTCGAAATCCATCAACCACTTAAAGCTGGCGATGTGGTCCGTTGCGATTCAACTTTAGAAGGCTACAAGCAGATGGCCGGCAATGAATTTGTAACAGCTCGTAGCGATCTTTATGTTGGCGACAAGTTAGTTGTAACTAATTGGTCAACATTGGTAGTTCGCGCATGAGCATCGAAGTTGGTACACAATTACCAGAGCGCATCTTCTATGTTGATCGCGCGCTACTTAAACAATACGCAGATGCATCAGGGGACCAGAACCCGATTCATCAAGACGAAGAGTTTGCAAAGTCAGTTGGTCTTCCAAATGTAATTGCACATGGCATGTTAACTATGGGATTAGTTGGCCAATATGCAGCGGATTGGGCTGGCGGCAGCGCACAAGTTATTGAATACAGCGCTCGCTTTACCAAGCCAGTAATTGTTCCAGTGGGGGAAAAGGTCGATCTGACTGTTTCTGCAACCATCGGAGAAGTTTTCGAAGATGGCAGCGTGCGTCTTGATCTAAATGCCACAAGCGTAGGCGTTAAAGTTTTAGGTATGGCCCGCGCTCGAGTAAAAAAGGCATAACTTGCCGTGGAGAATTTAAGTAACCACACCACTCTCCGCGTTGGTGGGCCGGCAACAAACTTTGTTCGGGCATCCGATGAATCTGAAATCATTGCGGCAATTGAAGCCGCAGGGGATCAACCAATCTTGATTTTAGGTAGCGGTAGCAATGTATTAATTAGCGATACAGGATTCCCAGGAACTGTAATTCAAATAGCTAACAACAAAGTAACCGCTGAAGTAGATGCCTGCAGCGGAGCGACTTTAAATATTGGTGCCGGTGAAAATTGGGACGATTTTGTTAAGACCACAATCGATCGTGGTTGGGCTGGCCTTGAAACTTTATCTGGAATACCAGGAACTGTTGGCGCGGCACCGATTCAAAATATTGGCGCATATGGCCATGAAATTAGTGAATTTGTAATGCGCGTTCGTACTTATGATCGCCAAGCTAAAGCGCTAAAAACTTTTACCAATGATGAATGTCAATTCTCTTATCGCGATTCAGTATTTAAGAAGAACCCAGGACGATACGTAGTAATCGAAGTGCAATTCAATCTGCGTCGCGGTGAATTGTCATCGCCTATTACCTATGCCGAACTTGCGGCAGAACTTGGAATTGCAGTTGGCGAAAAGGCTGATGTAATCAAAACTCGCGAAGCGGTATTAAAGATCCGTGCGCGAAAAGGAATGCTTTTAGATAATTCAGATAAAGACACTTTCAGCGCGGGATCTTTCTTTACCAATCCAATCGTTGCGGAAAATTTAATTCCTGAAGGCGCTCCTAAATATCCGCAAGGTGATGGCACCTTTAAGACCAGTGCGGCTTGGTTAATCGAGCAGAGCGGAATTTTTAAGGGTCAATCGCTAAATGGTGCCGCAATTTCAGGTAAGCATGTTTTGGCAATTACTAATGCAGATAATGCGAAAGCATCAGATATTGCAGCGCTTGCGATGCAGGTAAAAGATGCCGTGAAGTTAAAGTTCGGAATCGAGCTAGTGCCAGAAGTTAATCTTGTCGGTATTAGCCTTAATTAGCCTTCAGTAATTAACTTCTTGATACGTGCAATACCTTCTTTTATATCATCATCGCTAGTTGCATAGCTAAAACGTAGATATCCAGATGGACCAAATGCTTCACCTGGAACTGCGGCAACTTCAACTTCATCAAGAATCAAAGTAGCTAACTCGCTAGAAGTGGTTGGTGTCTTGCCGCGATAAGTCTTATTTAACGCACCCTTTACAGATGGGTAAACATAGAAAGCGCCTTGCGGGGTAGGGCATTCAAAGCCAGGGATTTCATTGAGTAAATCAATGATCAACTTACGGCGACGATTAAAAGCTACGCCCATTTCATGAACGGCAGTTAAATCATTTGTAAGCGCCACGATAGCTGCGCGCTGCGCTACGTTGTTAACGTTTGAAGTTAAATGTGACTGTAAGTTGGTTGCAGCTTTGATTACATCCTTAGGGCCAATCATCCAGCCCACACGCCAACCGGTCATTGCGTAAGTCTTTGCAACGCCATTTAGAACGATGCAGGTATCTGCAAGCGCAGGAACTGCAACACAGATTGATGTTGCCTTTGCGCCGTCATATACCAAGTGTTCGTAAATCTCATCTGTGATTACCCAGATGCCATGCTTTAAAGCCCACTCGTAACCAGCTCCCGAGCCTTCTCAAGCTTATTGAGTCGCATAGCCGCAGTCGCCTCGTTAAGCTTCTTTGTAACGACGCATCGCAGCTCGTGCTCCATAATCTTCTCGACGGGAATGCTAGTTGCGTCTGGAATGCAC
>JALQWD010000038.1 GCA_023260175.1 Candidatus Nanopelagicaceae bacterium
GCAATACCGTTAGGACCATTGGTGAGACTTCCCCAGTTAAGTGCCACGATTCGGATAATTTCACCGAAGCCCATTGTCACAATCGCAAGATAGTCACCGCGAAGTCGAAGCGTTGGGAAACCAAGTAGTAAGCCGGCAAACATCGCAAGCAAAATACCAATTGGCATAACTTCCCATGTGTTCCAACCGTAGCGAACACCCAAGATACCCATTGCGTAGGCGCCGATTGCAAAGAATGCAACGTAACCTAAATCCAACATACCTGACTTACCGACCACGATATTTAATCCAAGTGCCATAAGCACGAACATCGCGATTGGGTGAACAAGTACCGCGCTATAGGAAGCGTTTGGTGTATCTAGGAAACTAACTCCTACGAATGGTAAGCATGCGGCTGCTGCAATAAATGCAAGAACTAGCCCAACTCGCTTGGTGCGGTTTGAGCGCTCCCAAATATCTGCGCCCCAGTCGCGTAAATTGAAGTTCATATTCATGAGTTATGCCCTTCCTGTCTGGATCGCTTCGCCAAATAGGCCGGTTGGTCTAAATAGCAGCACGAGAATCAAAACGATAAAGACTGTAATCGCCTTCCACTGAGTTCCGAGAACTGCAGCTGCGTAAGTTTCAAGTAGGCCAAGCGCAATACCGCCGGCCATGGCGCCACGAATATTTCCGATACCGCCCAATACCGCAGCGGTAAATGCAGCCATACCCATTGTGAAACCAACATCGAACTTAGTAATTTCATAAACTGTCGTGTAGAAGAATGCCGCAGCACCGGTAGCTAAACCACCGATTGCGAACGTAAGGGTGATAACGCGGTTTAGGTTTACGCCCATCAACTTTGCAGTCTCTTCTGACATTGAAACCGCACGGATTGCTTTACCCATACGTGAGAGCTTGATGAAGCGCTCTAACATAATAAAGATGATGGCCGCCGCGAAGATAACAATCACATTGTCGATACGTACTTGAGCTGAACCAACATTAAATAGGACAGTCTTTTCAAGTACGCGAGGAACGTTTACTGGACGAGAGTTGGTCAACATACGCATACCTTCTGAAAGCGCAATCGACATACCGATTGCAGAGATCAGAGTCGCAAGACGGTTAACACCCTTTGCGCGCAATCTGCGATAAGCAACAAATTCCACAAGCATCGCAACAGCTGCAGAAGTAAGCATCGCTGCTACCAAGCAAAGAACGAGTACAAGAATTAACTTGCCACCCTTTGCTGGATCTGAAGTTGCGGTGAAATTGAAAACTCTTTCGGTTACTACAACTGAGGCAAAGGTTCCCCACATAAAGATCTCTGAGTTGGCGAAGTTGATCATACGTAAAACACCGTAGACCATGGTGTAGCCAAGTGAGATCAGAACATAGATGAAGCCCAGTGCGATACCAGAGATGGTCAACTGCCAAAACTGGTCGAGCAGAACGTCAAACATCTAACTCCCTAAATTTCGAGTAAAGCGCTTAAAAGCAGAACGGGCGCTTTGATAACCGGTAAAGGTTACCAAAGCACCCGCTCTTTATTAACTTTTTGTGATAGATATTTCTATCTAGTTAAGTCAATTATGCAACTGGACCTGTGTTTACAAGTTCGCCCTTTGTAACGTTGAAGCCAGCGAAGCCGCCTTCTGTGATATCGCCGTTACGGTTGAACTTGTAGTTAGCTCCACCAACACCCTTGAATGGGCCACCCTTGACCCAGTTCAACATTGCGTTACGTGTTAGCTTGCCAGCCTTGATTCCTGATAGGAAGATGTTTGCAGCATCGTATGACTCTGTTGCATAAACGCCTGCTTCAGAACCCATTGACTTTGCATATGCTGCAGCAACAGTCTTGCTTGCATCTGCTAGACCAGCAACACCAGTTAGACGTGCGCCTTCAGCTGCGTCGCCCGCAAGAACTGCGAACTGTGAGTTGAATACGCCGTCGCCACCCGCAAATACAACATCCTTAAGCGCTGAATCTGCACGCATCTGCTTGATGAATGTTGCGCCAGCTGAGTAGTAACCTGTGTAGATAACTACGTTTGCCTTTGATGACTTGATCTTTGCGATAGTTGCTGAGTAATCCTTTGTATCTGCAGGAACAGAATCTGTTCCAACTACAGAGATCTTTAGACCCTTTAGGCCAGTCTTTACGTAGCCAGCTAGTGGCATCGCGTATGCAGACTGATCATCGAATAGGAATACCTTAGGTGATGTAACACCCTTGGTTGCGAACTTAGCTAGAGCTGGACCCTGCTTATCATCTGTTGCAACAACACGGTGGAACACAGGCTGACCGTAATCTGCCTTGTTCTTTGGATCTGTTAGAGATACACGTGTAGCTGATGGAGAGATAAGTGGAAGGCGTCCTGCCTTGTAGTAAGGAAGTGATGCGATTGTTGCGCCTGAGTATGCAGGACCAACAAGGCCGATGATCTTTGTGTTCTGACCAATTGCAGGAGCAACCTTTGCTGCTTCTGATGGATCTCCCTGATCATCAACTGAAACTAACTGCACGTTGTACTGTGGGTTAGCTGCATTGAAAAGCTTGATTGCATACTTAACAGCGTTCTGCTCGTCAGTACCTGTTGAAGCTTCGCCACCAGATAGTGGGCCCTGGTATGCAAGATAAACAGTCTTAGCTGCTGCATGTGCCTGTGAAGTCACTGCAACACCGAATGCGAGAGCTGCAGCAGTCGCAACGGCAAGACCGCGTTGGATCTTCTTGTTCATTAATTACCTTTCGTAAATTCCCGGGAAGGGAGGGCGTAAGAATAAAGGCATGGGTGTGCGCTAGACAACATGCGAGTGTTTCGCAGAAGTTAATTTTTACGCGTGAATTAGTCGCGATTTATCTCAATTTGGTTACAAAATCTGAAATTGAGGCCATTAGCGTTCAGGTGCAGCATCTGGCGAAATAACAGCCATTGCCACTTCTTTCATAGTGAGACGGCGATCCATAGCCGCTCTTTGAATCCATGAAAAAGCTTCTGGTTCGGAGAGGTTCAACGCCTTCATCAAAATACCTTTGGCGCGGTCGATTAATTTACGTGTTTCTAAGCGATCGTTTAAGTTTGCAACTTCATCTGAAAGAGCCGTCATTTGTGAATAACGACTTGCTGCAATTTCAATTGCTGGAATTAAATCATTAATCGTAAATGGCTTAACGACATATGCCATAACACCTGCTGCATTTGCGCGCTCTACCAATTCGCGTTGGCTAAATGCAGTCAACATCAAAACTGGAGTGGTATTAACAATTGTCTCTGCTGCTGTTAGCCCGTCCATGATTGGCATATTGATATCTAAAATTGCTAAATCAGGATTGTGCTTTGCATTTAAATCGATTGCTTCTTGGCCATTGCCTGCTTCGGCGATTACTTCATAGCCCGCTTCTCGGAGCATCTCAACGAGATCGAGGCGAA
Source organism: Candidatus Nanopelagicaceae bacterium (assembly GCA_023260175.1). The sequence goes on from JALQWD010000038.1 coordinate 3,423, forward strand.
TAAGCGCCTCGTCTTCGGCGACGAGAATCTTCAGGTGCCTCGAGTCGGATTTGAACCGACA
>JALQWD010000046.1 GCA_023260175.1 Candidatus Nanopelagicaceae bacterium
ATCGCCAACGTTATCTGCAATGGTTGCAGCATTACGTGGGTCATCTTCTGGAATACTTTTTTCAACTTTACCTACAAGGTCTGCTCCGACGTCTGCAGCTTTGGTAAAGATACCGCCGCCAACGCGCATGAACATTGCAAGCATCGCTGCGCCGAAACCGAAACCTTCAAGAACAGATGGTGCATTTTCGCGGTAGATAGCAACAACGATCGCTGCGCCAACTAGGCCAAGACCAACTGTTAACATACCGACGACGCCACCGGTGCGGAATGCGATCTGCACTGCGCCTTCTGATGACTTCTGTCGTGCAGCTTCAGCAACGCGAACGTTTGCGCGAACTGCAAGCCACATACCTTGGTAACCAACGAAAGCAGAGAAGCCAGCGCCGACTAAGAAGAAGATCGAGCGGCCGACTTTGATTTCAGTTGTGCCAGGGAGTGCGAAAAGTAGAACGAAAACAATTGCGACGAAGATTGCAAGTGTCTGGAACTGGCGGTGCAGATATGCAGCTGCGCCTTCCTGAACTGCTTGCGCAATTTCCTTCATCTTGTCGGTGCCATCTGACTTTGCAAGAACCTGTGCGCGCAGAGCTGCTGCGACGCCAAGTGCTGCTAGTGAGATTGCCAGGACGATATATACATAAGTCAGGTTTGAACCTGTTACTTGCACGAGTGAGCTAGAAGCTCGCATGTAGTGCTCCTTCGTTGGAGTTGGGCGCTCTACTTATGCGAGCGCGACGGCGTAAGTATGAGGGGTTTTCGCGGGCTTGGGCAAGTTATACCTATATATATAGGTATTTATGTCGCTAGGGCTTCGCTCACAAATCTGGGGTTAAATGGCTTGAATCCGACTACTTGAGCCAGGCGGTGGCGTCGCCCGGAAGTTTGCCGGATTGAAGCGGGGCGCTTGAAATCAGTAGCTGGCCAGCAGGTAGATCCACTGGGTTTGGCCCGAAATTGGTAATTACAGTCCAGCCGTTGCTTCGCCTAAAGGCGATGGTGTTCTTTGGGCTATCAATAAATTCAAAATCTTCATTGGCACAAAGCTCTTTACGAAGTTCAATTGCTTTGCGATAAAAATTGAGCATCGAATCTGATGCGCTCTCTTGAAGTTCTGCAGAGAGTCCTTTGAAATTCTTATGCGCGGTTGCTTCGCTCCATGGAATTGAAACGCGGCAGCCATCGCGACCTTTCTCTTTTCCTGATGTGCGCTTCCAAATTGGATCCGCTAATTCACTCTCAGGTAAATCTGGCACCTCTGGAAGGGCGAGTTCTTCACCTTGGTAGAGATAGGTGCAACCAGGTAAACCAAGAATCATTAACGTTGCAGCACGGGCACGACGTACGCCGAGTTCATAATCCGCAACCGGTTTTGTTCCATTACTCAATAACCACTTGTTGTAATTTGTTTTTGATGGCATGCCAAATTTACTAACATGACGAACTTGGTCATGATTTGAAAGTGTCCAAGTTGTTGTAGATTTATTTAATTCAGCGAATTTAAGCGACGTCGAAATTACTTCACGATATCTCTTAGCTTCCCAAGGGGTTCCAAGTAATTCAAAGCTAAATGCTTGACCTAGAGTCTCTTCTTTCGCGTAACGACCGCGACGAGAAACTGGGGCATTAGCTTCGGCAACAGCAAACTTTGGCGGATCATAGCTATTGAAAATCTTGCGCCATTCTTTATAAATTTCCATTAATTCATCGCGATCAAATAGCTGATGTGAACCATCGTCTGGAATTGATTCCGTGTTGTAATTTGGATATTCCGGATAAGGCGGAGCAATCTCTTTACTCAAACTATGTGCAACATCTACGCGAAATCCATCTACGCCGCGATCTGACCAGAAGCGAATTGTTTTTTCGAATTCAGCGTGTACATCAGCATTTTTCCAGTTGAAATCAGGCTGTTCTGGGGCAAATAGATGCAGGTACCACTGGCCATCTGGCACGCGAGTCCAGCAAGTTGGGCCAAAGTGCG
>JALQWD010000050.1 GCA_023260175.1 Candidatus Nanopelagicaceae bacterium
TCATTGTCATCTTTACCGAAAGTTTGTGGTTGACCGACTGCAACAACACCCGGAACCTTTGCCACCTTAGCCAAATAAGTTGCAATCTCATCCTTACGATCTGCGCCACCGATAATCACAATCTCAACAGGGTTTGTTGTCTGACTTGAGAACCGTGACTCCTGAAGAGCTGTTGCAATAGCGGCAGGATTACTTGCCGGCAACATACGCGAATCGCCTTGAGAAAATGCAATATTAGAAAGTGGGGCAGCGAGAATTCCGAGCACTAATAACGATAGGAAGACAATTGATACAGGCTTTCTCATGACATATCGCGCAGTCTGCGCCCAACGTCCATCTTCTTTAGGGACGATAGCTGATTTGCGCACGACACCCTTATCAATGTTCTTTCCCACCATTGCAAGAATTGGTGGAAGACCAAAGATTGCGCCAAAGACAGCAAGTGCAACTACCGAAGTTCCTGCATATCCAAAGGATTTTAAGAATGGTAGCGGAAAGAATGTGAGAGAAAGCAGAGTGACAAAGACGGTAAGACCGGAATAGAAAACGGTCTTTCCAGCTGTTTTGAGCGTTGTAATGATCGATTCTTCAACGTCTTTACCGTGATGTAACTCTTCGCGGAAGCGATTAACCATTAACAATGAGTAATCAATACCAAGCCCAAGACCCATGCCGGTAACTAGATTCAGTGCGAAAACGCTTACTGTGGTCACTTTGGTAATAAGCAAGAGAATAAAGAATGCACCAAGAATTGAAAATACGCCGACGAAGAGTGGCATTGCAGATGCAATAAGTGCGCCAAATACAAAGATAAGAAGCAAGAAGGTCATTGGGATCGAAATTGATTCTGCCAAGGCCAAGTCTTTTGCAATCCTGCCGTTAATTGCTGAAGTAATAACACCGTTTCCGCTTGCATATACGCGAAGAGATTTGTATTCGCCATCGAATTTATCTTGGATATCTTTTCCGATTTCGCCAACTTTGGCATAGTCATCAGAATTTGTGTAGATCAATAAATAGGCGGCGTTGCCATCTTTAGAGACCATTGATGGCTGATTGCCAGATGTCCAATAGGAGAGTGTTGATTTAACACCTGAAACTTGAGCAACTTCCTTTTCTAAAGCAAGCGCTTCAGAAACTACGACAGGATCATTTACGGATCTCTTCTTGCCATCGACTACAAGAATTACTCCCGCATCTCGACTCTTTAAATTCTCTTTGAAGTAATTCCAAACCTTCATTGATTCACTATTTGGATCAGAGTAGCCACCGGTATCCAGCTTGCCGAAAACCGATAATCCAATTCCGCCTGCAGCTAACATCGCGATTATGAAGGTTGCTAGGACAACTTTGCTTCGCTTAACCGCAAGGCGACCGATCTTCTCGAACATCTCTCTCCTTATAAACCACTACAATTAATACATGAGCAATCTTTGGCCAGAAGTTACTTCTGATGAAATCGACCCAGATGAAGCTCTAGAGCGCGCTAAACGTGATGCTGAAATTAAAGGCGATGTTCCGCCACATCACGGATAACTGTTATTCGCTTTTACCTGAAGACTTTGGCGCAGAATCAGTTTTGTAAAACCCTGAGCCTTTAAAGACGACACCAACAGCAGAGTAAATTTTCTTTACCTCACCATTGCAATCTGGGCATTGCTTGATTGGTTCGTCGGAAAAGGACTGAAGCTGCTCAAATTGATGCCCACACGAGATGCACTCGTATTGGTACGTTGGCATTCTTCACCTTCCCTTTAAATACTCAAAAAGTTATTAAAAACGCTACTTTGCTACTAGAAGTAAAGTGTAGAGAAGTGAGAGTATTACCGCGAATTGGGAGGTTTTATGCGTTCGATCCGTGCGGTATTTGCAGTACTTGTATTTTCAATAGTGGGCCTAAACCCTGCCTCCGCAAATTCGCTGACCGGTACCACCCCAGTAAGTGGCGCCATCCTTTCGATCGCACCGACCTCTGTTTCTTTAACAACCGAAGCTGCACTTGCAGCTATGGGAAGCGAAATCAAAGTCACCGACCCTAAGGGGACTCGCGTTGATGATGGCGCTCTCACCGTAGATGCCAATAGTGCAGTAATCGGTTTACTTGCTTTAACCGAAAAAGGAATTTACCAAGTCGAATATTCTTTAATCACAGATAACGATGTTCCACTTACCGGCATTTATACATTTACTTACAACGCACCAGATAAAATCACAACACCAAAGCCAACCGCCACTAAAGATGTTGAAGTGCAGAATTCAAGTAATTTCGGAACAACAGTTTTTGTACTGCTCGTGGGATTAGCTGCAATTATCGTGGCAGCAGCACTAGTTCTTTATGGGCGAAAGCTTTACAACGAGCGTTAAATTGGTTGAACTACTTTTAACACTAAGCAAGTTCGTTTATCTTTTAAGTTCCACATTGGTAATCGGCCAGATTTTGGCTGCCATATTCTTTGCTAAGAATCAAAATGGAGATATCGAGCCAAGTGATTTAAGGATTTTAAAAAGAGCATCTATTTTCTCTTGGATATGGGCGGGGTCTACTGCGCTTTTCATAATTTCAACTCTTGCCTCAGTACTTGAAGTAGGAATTGACCAAGTTCTAGATGTAACAATGTTGAGATCATTCGTTACCCAAATTAGCCTAGGAAAATTCTTAGCAATCCAATTAATAGGCGCAGTAGTAGTCGCCTTTGCCTGTCGAGCAGTTAGCAGAATCACCACAGCGGCTATAACTTTGATAATCGCCTTTTTGGCTCTTTCGGCGCCGATTTTTCAGAGTCATTCAGCTTCAGGCGGCTCGCACCTAGTAGCAATCGGAACGCTACTTGTGCATGTAATTGCCATAACTCTTTGGGTAGGCGGATTAATTTCAATACTAATAAATAGGAGCCTAGATCAGCGCTACGCACTTAAGAGATTTAGCCAATTGGCATTATGGGCTGCGATAGCAGTTGTCATTAGCGGTGCCGTAAATGCCTGGATCCGCTTGAATTTCTCCGGAGCGCTAATTAGCTCGTATGCAATATTAGTTTTTGAAAAAATCGTTTTAACTTTGATCCTGCTCGGAATGGCATCCATTGCACGACGCAAATTATCAGGCGATATCAAGAAATTAATTACTGTTGAAGCGCTTACAATGGTTCTTACATTATTAATTGGAACTTTGTTGAGCCAGAGCAACCCACCGCAGCGCCCACTCAATGCAGATCCAATTGAATCTCTAGTCGGGTTAAGTTATCCAGGGCGTCCAACACTTAATCAATGGATCTTTGAATATCAACCTGATGCGCTAACACTTGCACTAATTATTCTCGCTGCATTGTTGTACTTGAAGGGCGTCAGAATTCTTGGCAAACGAGGAGTTAAGTGGCCACTTGGTAGAACTGCTTCATTTCTAATTGGTCTACTAATTGTTAATTACGCTGTTAATGGCGCAATTGGTGTTTATTCACATTTCGGTTTCTCGTATCACATGATCGAACACATGATTTTAGGAATGATTGCTCCAATTGCTTTAGTACTCGGCGCGCCAATCACCCTGGCATTACGCACTCTTCCAACTGGTAGAAATTCTGAAGAAGAAGGGCCAAGAAATATCTTGGTTAGGTTCTTGCATTCAAAATACGCAAAGTTCATGACTAATCCAGTTGTTGCATTAATGATTTTTGATGGATCGCTATTTGTCCTGTACTTCACCGGATTATTCGGTACTTTGATGGGTAGCCACCTTGGTCACCTCTTCATGAATGTACATTTCTTATTGGCAGGCGCCCTCTTCTTCCACGTGATTGTTGGGGTGGATCCAAACCCAAATAGACCGCCAAATATTGTAAGAATGGTGATTCTCTTTGCTGCGATGAGTATTCATGCCTTTTTCTCCATTGCGCTCATGTCTGCAACTACGCTTTTAGATGGCGGTTATTACAACTCAATCGGTAACCCAATGAAATTGAATCTACTTGAGAATCAATATTCGGGTGGGTCTATAGGTTGGGCTATGGGTGAATTCCCAATTTTAATTGCACTAACGGCAGCATTTATTCAATGGATGCGCGAAGATCGTAAAGAGACCGAACGTATTGATCGCAAAGCTGCGCGCGCAAGTGCAATGGGTGAAAGCGATGATCTAGCAAAATACAATCAATATTTGGCTGAACTTTCTCGAAAAGATAATGAGTAATTACCTACTTCTAATTGCTGCGATGATTTCTTGGGGTTTATCAAACCCTCTTGCCGATTTAGCAGTTAGTGGACTCTCTGCACCTGCTCAAACATTGCTAGAGATTGGTTCTGGTTTTTTAATTATTGCGCTCTTTTATATTTTTAGACCTAAGAAATTCAGAGACGGCACTTATCAAGATGTTTCTTGGAAATTTGCAGCATTCTTAGGTGCAGTGCAACCTGGTTTTGCTTGGCTAATGGGAAATTATGGATATACCGTTGCAACAGCTAGTACCGGTGTAATTCTTCTAAATATGGAATCGCTCTTCACTGTTTTTTGGGCCGCGCTCTGGCTAAAAGATCGAATCACGCACCATGAATTAGTGGCAGTAATCCTTGGAATTATTGGAGCCAGTTTAGGAAGTTTCGATAAATCGGGCCTTTCGCTAACTATCGGGCTAGGGGCGCTCTGTTTTCTAGGCTCTTCAATCTTCTGTGGATTAAATGCAGTGGCCGTTAAAAAACTAGGAACAGGAATTAATCCAATTACTTTGGCATATCGACAAGCGCTTTTTTCAACTATATATGCGCTTAGTTGGTGGCTGATTTTTGACCGTGGCCATTTTGCGGGTCGTGAAAGTGAAATTTATATTGCAGGCGCCTTATCTGGAGTTTTAGGTGTGGCACTACCGATAATTGCATTCAACTATGCGGCTGCAAGAGTTAAGAGCACACATGTTGCGGTGCTGTTTAATATCGTGCCGCTAGTTGGTGTTATTGGAGCAATAATTTTAGGTCGAGGCGCACCGACATGGATTCAAGTAATCGGTGGATTATTTGTTCTAGCTAGTATGCGAATTTTAAATTCGGCGAAAGCCTGATTCAGTAGCAATCGCTTCTACCGTTTGATCAAACCATTCACGGGGAAGTTTCTTAACAAATTCTCGATCGTGAATAATTCCAATTCTGAAAGCAGGAGTACCTACCAAAAACTGATCGTAATAGCCCCCGCCTTGACCTAAGCGGACGCCAGTTTTATCGATTGCCGTTGCTGGTACTAAACAAAGCTGTATTTCACCTAAGAAAATATTTCCTGCAGGTTCGTGAAATTTTCCATTTTGAATTAGCTCGCCTTCATATTTAGCAAACTCCATTTTTTTATTAACGATGCGCGGCAACAAAACAGTTTTGCCAGAGGCAACGAGTGCATCATTTAAAGAAATCAGGTTTGGCTCTCCAGGCATCGGGTAGTAACTGGTAATGACTTTTGCCTGCTGCACCTCAGGTACATCGAGAAGATATAAGTAATCAGCATGACCTGGATTACTTTTGCGGAGCGCGCGCATCTCTTCGCGAACTTTGCTCTTCTCGTTCATTTGCTCGGCACTCCTTTTCACTTCTTCTTAGTTACCCAGTTTTGCAGAACCCATCAATTAAGATGGGATTATGTTAGAACGAATGCGTGTTGATGAGTTTCTGTCCGCGCTACTTTCTAACGTTGAACCTTTAGCGCCATTGGATCTTCCGCTCCTTGACGCACATGGGGCCACACTTGCCGAAGATATTTTCGCCGGAGAGCGCTTGGTATTAAAGGGCGGTTCACCAATTCGTTCAACAACTATTGGCCTAGCTGCATCAATTGGCCGCGATCATCTGCCAACCAGACCACATCCACGAGTAGTAATTATTTCGGCAGGCCCAGATTTAATCGAACCAGGTAAGCCAATTACCGGTCGCGAAGAGTACGAGACCAATTCTTGGCAACTTACGACAATTGTTCGCGAAATTGGCGGCGTCGCATTTCGAGTTCACTCAATTCCTGACAACGAAGAAGAGTTAAAAGATATTGTCGAGGATCAATTAGTCCGTGCAGACTTAATTGTGGTGAGCGGCGAACGTAAAGATGATTCATTTAATTTAATTACAAATGCACTTAGCCAGCTTGGCGAAATAAAAGTGGTTGATTTGGAATTAGAGAATTCCGGACGTTTTAATTTCGGAACTATTGGTCCTGATAAGACTCCAGTAATTACTCTTCCAGGAGACCCAATCACTGCATATGTAGCTATGCAGCTATTTGTAAGACCAATTATCCGCACCATGATTGGCGCAAAAGAGGTCTACTGCCCATCTGTTAAAGCAAAACTCGAACGCGATTACAAAGGCCCAAGCACTGGTCGTAGCTATCTTCTAGCGCTATTAAGCGAAGATAACGCTTCTGTTTCTATCTTCAACGAACAGGAAGATTTTGTCAGCTTGGCAGCGGCCAATTCCCTAGTCTCTGTAAACGCAGGTGATTCTCTAAAGGCAGGCGATAGCTTGACTACGGTTATCTTGCCTCGTATCAAATGATCGAATTAACAAATGGCGAAATACAGCTTCGACCGTTTACAAGTAGCGATGCCAAGCAATGGCGCAGAGTTCGTGCGATAAATAAAGATTGGCTAGAAGAGTGGGAAGCCACTGTTCCTAAAACCTTAAAGAGTGACGGGTTAAAGAGCGCGCTTAGTTTTAGAAAAATGGTGCGCACATACGCAAAAGAGGCTCGGGCTGGCCGCTCATTTTCATTCGGAATATTCGTTGGCCCTAATTTGATAGGCCAAATCAACCTTGGCGGAATCATTTATGGCGCTCTAAGAGGGGCACATATTGGTTATTGGATTGATAGGGGCCATGCCAACCGCGGCTATATGAGCGAAGCGGTAAATATGCTCACCGATTTCGCTTTTAACGAGTTAGAGCTTCATCGCATTGAAATAAATATTCGCCCAGAGAACTCGGCATCTATTCGCGTGGCCGAAAAATGTGGGTATTTATATGAAGGATTGCGTCCGAGGTACTTGCATATCTCTGGAGCTTGGCGAGATCACCACTGTTTCGTCCGCGAAAATATTGCTATTAAGTAGGGTGTAAATACCCGAAAACGGACAATTCAAACACTAACCTTTGGCCATCATGGCTTCAGCGATTATTTACTTGGCGATTATTGGAATGTGGGTCGCCTATTTTTTGCCTCGCTGGATTCATACTCATGATGAGTTCTCTGGAAAATCTGTAGAACGATATAAGAGCGCACTTCGCGTAGTAGCTGGCGAAACTGAAAGTTCTTATTCACTTGCAATTCATACAGATCTCGATGCTCCATACAAGCAATCACAAGCATTAATGCGACGTCGAATAATTTTCGTTCTTATTTTTACTTCTCTATTAGCGACAAGTGTTGGTGCGGTGATGAATCTATTAAGTTGGTTATCAATCGGAATCCCAGTTTCTGGTTTTGTAATTTACTTAGCGCACACTCGCAGAACTATTAATCGCCAAAGAGTTCAACGTCGTCGCATAGAAGGTCTGCAAAGAACTACAAATGGTGTGTCGCATGTAAATCTCTCTGAAGTTGTGGCGCCAAAACAAGATTCTGAACTTTGGGTTCCATTGGCAGAACGAGAAATAACAGGAATTGTTTTGCTTCCACAAGGAAGTGCCGCAACCAGAAATGTCTGGACGCCTAATTCAATTCCAGCACCAACTTATGTAAACGCACCTAAAGCGGTAACTCCTAGAAGAATAATTGATTTAACGACGCCAGGTCAGTGGAGTGAAGAGCAAGAGCGCTTGGCGCGTGAAGCGCTCGCTGCAGCAGCCCCAAGTGCAGATGAAGTATTCGATCAGCAACTTGCTGAAGAGGCAGCCAACAAGCGCGACCGCGCTGTTAATAGCTAAATCCAGGAGCTCCACCACATCCGTGAATACCACGCATCATATGTGGTTATAACACCAGTAAATATTGGGTAAAAGTAAACAAAATTTATTGCTACAACTATTACAGAAATCAGAATTATTTTTTTCAAGCGTTCGTCGTATTCATAAGCTATTTTCGCTAATAAAACGATTGCCAGAATTAAGAATGGTTGGAACACGATTGCGTAGAAAGTAAACACGGTACGTTCCTGAAAGAAGAACCATGGAATGTAACCCGCCAATATTCCCAAGAATGGAATCAAAGAGGAGAGTTCGACTTCGCGCATCGCAAAGTTATGTAAGTTTATCCCAATCAAA
>JALQWD010000061.1 GCA_023260175.1 Candidatus Nanopelagicaceae bacterium
GTCGAGCGCCAAGCTCTCGATTGAAGATTAATCATGGAACAAATTCTACCCATCGAAGCGCCCAAGTCATTCGATTGTTATCGCGATTCACTCACTCACCATTTTGCAGCACCAGTCTTTTATGACGCCCTGAAAAGAGAAATTTCCTTTGCAAAACGTGAAGGCAATGCCGTAGGAATCATGAGATTTGTCTTGCCAGAAAATGCAAGCGAAGATCAACTTCTCTTCTTTGCAAATGAATTAGAACTAGCAGTTCGACAACACGACTTAATAGCTCGAACTGCAAGTCACGAATTTTCAGTACTACTTCGCTTTGATGCGGATCTAGATTCGGCGTGCAATGCACTTATTAGTCGAATTAGAAATGTGGAGAAGCGAGAATTCTCTTTTGCCTGGGCCATCACTGATGGCACTAAAGGACTAGTACAAGTGCTATCCGAGCTCGATAATCCACAGATTTTCATCTCTTCAAAAACGTTATAAACAGAGAAAGTTTAATGTGAGCCACATGTCGTCAGTGAGCAGTGATATAGATATTTCCGTTACTTATGGAGCAATCTTCCCCTTCATAAGTGATCCTTCTATCGAAGAGATTTGGATTAATACACCCGAACGAATCTTCGTTGCGCGTAATGGACGGAGTGAATTAACCAATCTCCTGCTCACTGCCGATGAAGTTCGCAATATTGTCGAACGCGCACTTATGTGGAGCGGTCGCCGACTAGATCTCTCTCAACCGTTTGTAGATGCACGACTTCCTGATGGATCTCGTTTACATGTCGCTATTCCAGAAATTACTGCCGAGCATTGGGCAATTAACATTCGTAAGCATTTAATGCGCAATTTAGAACTAACTGACTTAGCCAAACTTGGCGTGATGACCCCCGAAATTGCTGAGTATTTGCAAGAAGAAGTCGAAAACGGAAGCAACATCCTTGTAAGCGGTGGAACACAAGCTGGTAAAACAACAATGCTTAATGCACTTGTATCTGCAATTCCTACAAACGAACGTGTAATCACTGTAGAAGAAGTCTTTGAATTAAAGCCGGTATTACCTGATGTAATTGCAATGCAGACCAGAGGCGTAAATATTCAAGGTGAAGGAGATATTCCACTTCGTCGATTGATTAAAGAATCTCTTCGTATGCGCCCATCAAGAATCATTGTCGGTGAGGTTCGCGAAGCAGAAGCTTTAGATCTATTAATTGCCCTAAATTCAGGACTACCAGGAATGGGAACAATTCACGCAAATTCTGCACGCGATGCTGTAATGAAATTGCAAACCCTGCCACTTCTTGCTGGCGAGAACATCTCAATGAAATTTGTCGCACCAACTGTGGCCACAGCTATCGATTTAATAGTTCACGTCACGCTTGGTAAAGATGGCAAACGTCGTTTAAGTGAAATTTCTCGAGTAACAGGTCGCGTCGAAAACGAAAGAGTTGAAGTTGAAAGCGCATTCAAGTGGAATGGAAAAGAATATGAAAAAGGCCTTGGTTACCAGAGATAAGCGCCTAAGCGCAGGCACGATTGCCTTTCTAGTTTCCGCGCTCTCATTCTTGATCGTCAGCGCAGTCACGACATCTATATTTATTGGCGCAGCTTTTGCCACTTTATCCGGAGTGGCTGCAAAGCAATTCTTAAAGCAACGCCAAGAGCAACGTCAGGCTCAATTAACTTTGGTTTGGCCTGAAGTAATTGATCACTTAGTCGCTGGACTCTATTCCGGTCTATCAATTTCTGAAGCGCTATCCGAGCTTTCAGATAGAGGGCCAGAAGTCACCAGAGATGATTTTGCAAACTTTAATCAAGAATTGCGTAACGGAGTTGATTTCACAGCTGCAATCAATAATTTGCGTATCAAGTTTGCTCATCACGGAAGCGATCAGATTTTTGAAGCACTTTTACTTTCAAAGACTTTGGGCGGCGGTGAGTTATTAAATACTTTACGAACTTTAGGTTCCTTTCAACGCGAAGATTTGATGCTCAATAAAGAGATTGCGATTAAGCACGGATGGATTAAAAACTCCGCGCATATCTCTGCCGCCGCCCCTTGGGTTTTATTACTAATGATCGGCACACAATCCGGCACTGCAGCTGCCTTCGCTAGCCCTACAGGCCTTGCAATCCTCTCGGCAGGAGTGGGCATGACCTTTCTTGCATATTTGTGGATGGCAAAGATTTCCAAATTACCTGCGGCGCCGAGAGTCTTTAGAGGTTAAGAATGTTCTGGTTACAAATAATTATTCCAATTGGTCTGGCAGTCACAGGTTTTGTAATGCTTTATGCAGATAGCCGAAGCCAAAAAGCATTCATACAGCGCACCTTTGCTAATACTCGCGAGCATATTGTTGAGATTAGTGAACGCCAAGTTGATAAGACCGAAATTAAATCTAGGCTCGAAGAGATTGGCCAGTTTCAAAAGAGCGCATACGGCGAATTTCGCTACCGCCAATTAATGGTTGCAGCTATCGCAGGTCTTATTCCCTTCATTGGATTATTCCTAATGATTATTAATCTCTTTCAGGCAATTAGTTTGTCTGTATTTACAAGCATCGGCTCTTATCTAATTTACGATCGCCAACTCTCCAATTTAGTTCAGCAACGCCGTGATGCAATCGAATCTGAATTTCCTCCGATTGTTGAAATGCTGACTCTTGCAATAGCAGCGGGAGAGACTCCAATCGGTGCTTTTGCTCGAATTGCAGATCGTTCCGATGCTTATTTAGCTAAAGAATTTGAAAAAGTTGTGCAGCAAGTTCGAACCGGTCGACCATTTCATGAGGCCCTAGATGAAATGAGTAGAACTCTCAAATCACCAACTATACGTCGCTTTATTGATGCGCTTGTCATGGCGCTAGTTCGAGGTGCGCCGATTGTTGAAGTGTTGCATCGCCACGTGGCTGAGGCCCGTGTTAATCAGAGAAATTTGGTAATGGATAAAGCTGGGAAAGCGGAGAGCACGATGATGGTCCCAATCGTCTTCCTGATTCTCCCTATTTCAGTCTTATTTGCGCTCTGGCCATCCATTAACCAATTGAGTTTCTTCGCTAGTTAGACAGAGGTGACTAGCTGGCGAAGAAACTCCGCGCAAAAAGAAAAGTAATCAAAAAAGAAAGAAGGTAAGAAAGTGAACAGAGCAACAGAGCTGTTAGAAGCTCAAGTTTATGACGATGCAACAGGCTTTGAGACATTGGATTGCGAAACTTACGCAACCCGAGAAGAGGCACTTGCTGCTTCAAGGGCAGCGCATCCAGCTGGCAAACATCGCAATGGATTGCATTTAGTAAATGATTTAGGCGAACGAGCTCAAGTTATTGCTATTCGCAGTGGAGTAGAGATTCGCGAACGTTTGCAGACTTTAGTTAAAGATGAACGTGGCGATGTACCTGGTTGGGTTTTAGTTGTTTTGATGACGACAGGTCTTGTCACTGCTATTTGGGCGATTGCAAAGCCAAATCTAACCAATATTCTTAACAATTCTCTAAATTCAATGAATAGCGTTAAGTAAAATATTTAGGGAAAGTTCATTAAATGAAGAAGTGGATCAAATATCTACATTCCGAAGATGGAAATGTTGAGAGCGCGTTAGTTATTGTTCCTTTGCTTGCGTTATTTCTTGCAACTTTGCAGTTGATTGCTACTGTCAATTACCGGAATGTAGATATGACCACGACTCAGAACAGAGCAAGCAGTCAAGCTGTTTGGCAGCAAGTTAATGCAGCAGATCAAGAGATTAAATTGGATTCAGGTAGTTCCTTCGAAAAGCTCCGTTTGTTAGTCGTAAAGACGGAACGTGAAATTCCGCAGATTTTCCCAGGCATAAGCGCACTACTAGGCGGCAAAAAGATTCGCACAAGTGGTACCGCAGTAATTGAGGAACCTGAGGAGTGCTGGGGTGGGTATGTACTCTGCTAAGAACTCAGAATCCAAATCAAAATCTAACTCTGAATATGTCTTCATGAACAAGACTAGAGATGCAATAAAAGGAGAGAGCGGCTCTGCTTCAGTTGAATTCGTGCTCTTAGCGATACCGCTATTTTTGCCGATTCTCTTCTTCTTAAATCATTTTGCAACTTTAAGTAATTCTGAATTGGTAGCGCGCACATTGGTTAGGGAATCTCTTAGAGCATATGTGACATCCCCAAATAATGATGTTGCCCCAGGACGAGCTTGGCAAGTAGTAACCATCGGAGGGCGAGCAGAAGGATTAACTGAGCCTCAGATTTCTTCTATAGATCTAAATTTTCAATGTTCTGCGACTCCTTGCATCTCACCAAATGGTCGTATTCGCGCAACATTGAAAATGCCTTTACCTAATCAAGGACGTGTAGTTACGGCACAAGCAGAGGAGTACATCTCTCCTTGGCAATTCAATGGTGAAGGCCACGGATTCCAGCCAAGTCTTACTGTTGAATCACAAGTTTTAGTTGATGCAGCTGTCGGCGCAGTTATTGATTTATTGCCTCCAGGTTTGAATTGGCCGGCGAAATTCGTAGTAGCGAATCTCTAGTGAGAATTGCACATGAGAAGACTTGACCATTTTCATAACAATATTCACAACTCTATTTATAACTCTATTCATAGCTATATCTATAACAGTTTAAATCACTCGATAGAAGTGAAAACTAAGCGGAAAGCGAGAACTTCACTTTCAACTTTAGCGAAAAATGAAGATGGTTCGCTCTCGCTTCTAATAATTGGCCTCTTTATAGCCGCACTCTCAGCGCTAATGATTGTCACAGATGTTGCAGTTGTAGCAAACGCAAAGAGGACTTTAGATCAAGCGACCGAGGCAGCAGCGATGCGCGCAGTTCAGAACTTGGATGAGAGTGCCTATTACACAGGCAAGCACACGGCGCTAACTTCAATCTATGCCGCTCTAGGAAATTCTGATTACATTGATGATCGAATTCCGGTGGATTGCGACAAGGGATGGCAAGAAGTGAACGACGAAATGTCGACGTGGATGAACACCACCAGCAACATGAAAACATTGCAGATAGAAAATTACGAAATAACGATGTATGACTGTGTTTATGATGTCGTGCATTTAGAGACAAAAGCGAAAGTTAAGCTGCCATTTCCAGCGCCTTTTACTGATTTTGATCGCACAACTATCAACTCTTCTGTCACGACTCTAAATGAAAAAGAGAAGGGTCTTTGGCTCTTTGGCTGGCGATTGCATTAATCGCTCAGTTGGCGCATATATAAGAGCGTCCTCTACCCTTAGCCATTATGGTTAAAGAAACCGGCAAGAAAGTCATCGCCCAGAATAAAAAGGGGCGCCATGACTATTTTGTCGACGAAACTTTCGAGACCGGCATTGTTCTGCAGGGCACCGAAGTTAAATCTTTGCGCGATGGTCGCGCCTCTTTAACGGATGGCTTTGCCATGATTATCGATGGCGAAATGTGGCTACACGGTATTCATATTCCTGAATACACCGAAGGCTCATGGACCAATCACACTCCTCGTCGTGATCGCAAGCTACTTATGCATCGTGCAGAGATTAATAAGATTGCTGGAAAGCTAAAGCAAGGCAGAGCTACATTAATTCCGCTATCTATCTATTTTAAAGATGGCAAAGTTAAAGTGGAATTAGCTTTAGCGCACGGCAAGAAGGGCCATGACAAACGTCAGAGTTTGATCGAGAAGCAGGACGAACGCGAAACACAGCGCGCTATTTCAAGACGCAGCTCTGGAAAGAACGACTGGTAGTTTCCTTCAATAAGTTGCGCCGGGTAGACTTACTTGCAGACTATTCAGGATTTCGCGACAATTCGCTTAAGAAAACGTAGTAGGCAATATAGGGAATATCTTTTTGGATTTACTTGTTTTGAGTATGAACGTATTTATTTAGATTGAATACGCAGATAATTAAATAGTGTGGACAGAATGCTTTCTGTCCCCAAATAAATTTGGGGGTGAACGGTCTCGACTCTAGATGTTGAGGCAGGGGAAGCGGGCCGAGGAAGCTGGGATGATCTCGTTAACCAAAAACTCAGCAAAAAATATAAACGGC
>JALQWD010000113.1 GCA_023260175.1 Candidatus Nanopelagicaceae bacterium
TGTAATCAGTGTTATTTAGATCGTTATCGATTGTCTTTGGAACACCAATAACTTTTACGCCAAGAGCATCAAGCTTTGTCGCAACGCCAAGTGTGTCTTCGCCACCGATAGCGATAAGCGCATCGATGCCCATCTTCTCTAAATTCTCTTTGATACGTTCAACGCCATTTTCGATTTTGAATGGGTTGGTACGTGATGAACCAAGAATGGTTCCACCGCGAGGCAAGATGCCGCGAGTAGTGTGAAGATTAAGTTCCATGGTTAGACCTTCAAGTGGTCCACGCCAGCCATCACGGAAACCTACGAACTCATGTCCGTATTCTTTAACACCCTTACGAACAACTGCACGAATAACTGCATTTAAACCTGGGCAGTCGCCGCCGCCAGTGAGCACGCCAATACGCATGAAAAACTCCAATAGAAAAATGTTTATTTAAAAACGAGATTGAAAAATGTCAACGCTGACGATGGCCGAAATTCTAGCCCCAACTAGCGGGTATTGCTATCAGGCGCTTACGCGTACGCCCTTGCCTACGACCACAATTCCGCTATCAGTCACGGTAAATCGCTGGCGGTCACGCTCTAAATCAACGCCGATTTGGGCGCCATTTTCAATAACCACGCCCTTATCGATAATTGCACGGCGAATAACTGCGCGATCACCAACACGAACACTTGGCATCAAAACTGCATGATCTACAAATGCACCGCTACCTACTACTACGTCATAACCAGTGACAGTGTGGCCTAAATGTCCGCCTGCAATAATCGAACCAGCTGCCACGATTGAATCTTGAGCTAAGCCACCCTCGGAGAATTTTGCCGGCGGCAATGATGGCGGGTTAGTTAACAGCGGCCATTCGCGGTTATATAAGTTAAAAATTGGATGAACTGAAACTAAATCCATATGTGCATCAAAGTAGGCATCGATTGAACCTACATCGCGCCAATAACCTTTATCGCGTGGAGTCTCGCCAGGAACCACGTTATTTGCAAAATCATAAACTTTTGCTTGGCCTTGCGCTGTAAGCATCGGAATAATATTTCCGCCAATGTCATGGCGAGATTCAAGATTCTCTGAATCAAGAATTAACGCCTCTTCCATTACATCGCGCTTAAAAATGTAATTACCCATTGAGATCAAAGTTAAATCAGGATGCCCAGGCATCGCAGGAGGGTTGGCTGGCTTTTCGTGGAATGCCTTAATGGTGATTCCATCTTCAGCTAATTCGATGCAGCCGAATTCTGAAGCCTCGCTGCGCGGTACGCGAATTGCCGCAATTGTAATTCCGGCATCAGTTTCGCGATGCTGCTGAAACATCTGCATTGGATCCATGCGATAAACGTGGTCGGCACCAAAAACTAAAACATCTTTTGGATTTTCATCATGAATCAAATTGAAGTTCTGCAGAATTGCATCTGCGCTACCGGTATACCAACGCGGTCCTAGTCGCTGTTGAGCAGGAACTGGAGTTACATAATTTCCAAGGAGTGTAGACATGCGCCAAGTTGTGGTGATGTGGCGGTCAAGTGAATGAGATTTGTATTGAGTCAAAACTGCGATGCGTCGCATATCTGCATTAACTAAATTAGAGAGCACAAAATCAATTAGACGATATGAACCGCCAAATGGAACCGCAGGTTTTGCGCGATCTGCAGTTAATGGCATCAAGCGCTTTCCTTCACCGCCGGCAAGGACAATGCCCAGTGGGTAATCGCGGAAAGCCATGCAGGTACTTTATAGCTCTATTCGGTGGCGCGATAGGGTTTTAGAAATTAAGGTTTGGTCATGAGTTCTGCTTTGAAAATTGGATTAATTACTAAAGAGTGGCCGCCGCAGGTTTATGGTGGCGCCGGCGTACATGCAGTCCAATTAACACAAGCCCTTCGCAATCAACCAAACATTCAAGTCGATGTCCATTGCTTTGGCGGTCTTCGTGAAGATGCATTCGGGTACAGCACTCCTGCTGGCTTTGAGAGCTCAAATGCTGCGCTTCAAGCCTTGGCTACTGATTTGGCAATCGCAGATAAATTGAATGGTTTAGATGTGATTCATTCACATACTTGGTATGCAAACTTTGCTGGATTCACTGCAAATCTTCTGCATGGAATTCCCCACGTGGTAAGTGCGCACTCTCTAGAACCACTTCGTCCTTGGAAGGCTGAACAATTAGGTGGCGGTTATCAGATCTCCTCTTGGGCCGAGAAGAGCGCTTACGAAGCAGCTAACGCCATCATTGCAGTTTCAGATGGCATGCGAGCAGATGTGCTCTCGGCGTATCCAAATGTCGATCCAGCAAAAGTTGTCACAATTCGTAACGGTGTAGATGTTGCAAAGTTTGCACCTAACAATGATCAAAGCGTTTTAGCGAAGCACGGAATTACCGGTCCATATGCAATTTTCGTAGGACGAATTACTCGCCAAAAGGGTTTGGCCCATCTACTTCGCGCTTGGAAAAACGTTTCACCCGAACATGGTCTGGTTCTGGCTGCTGGCTCACCAGATGAACCTGGTATCGGCAAAGAAGTAGAAGATTTAATTAATGAATTACAGCAGACCCGTAAAAATGTCTGGTGGATCAAAGAGATGGCGCCACTTCATGATTTAACTGCGCTACTTACTCAAGCAGAGCTCTTCCTCTGCCCTTCGATTTATGAACCTCTTGGCATAGTTAATTTAGAAGCAATGGGCTGCGAAACCGCTGTACTTGCATCTCGCGTGGGCGGAATCCCAGAAGTAGTTGCGCATAATGAAACTGGCCGATTGGTTGATTACGATGCAAATAATTCAGCGAAATTCGAAAGCGATTTCACGGCACAAATTGAAGAGCTAATGAGCAACTCTGCTCTAACTTCGCAGATGGGCAAAGCGGGACGCATTCGTGCCGAAAAACACTTTGGTTGGGATGCAGTTGCAAAGCAAACTATCCAGCTTTATAACTCACTCCTTAAGTAGACTCTTTTCTCTATGAGTCGCAAACATTTAAGCCAATTCATTCTGGTCGGATTTCTTTGGGGTATCCCCTATCTATTCATGCGCGGAGCAGTACGCGAATGGGATCCATCAATCGTGGTCTTTGGCCGCGTTGTAATTGGTGCTGCGATTCTCTTTCCAATCGCATTTCGACGCGGAGTAATGAAAGAGACAATGCTCGGGATCAAATGGATCTTTGCATATGCCATCTTTGAAATGTGCGGCCCCTGGTATCTAATTACTCATGCCGAAACTAAAATCAACTCTGGCCTTGCTGGTTTATTAGTTGCAACCGTCCCAATTTGGTCGACTATTTACTCATCTTTAGCTGGCGATAAAACTGTTTGGCATGCCAAGCGTTTGATGGGCATTGTGATTGGTTTTATTGGCCTAGTGCTAATTGTTGGTATCGAAACTATTTCTGGTGCAGCTGATGCATTTAGCGTCTTTCAAGTTGTACTTGCGGCAGTACTCTATTCAACAGCGATGGCAATCATCCTTAAGGGAATGCCGCATGGAGATGGAGTTGCTATCAACGCCGTAGCGATGGCGATTACTGCAATTATCTTCGCACCTTCTGCGTTAGGTAATTTGCCGGATTCGATGCCATCTTTTAACGCAACTGCATCGCTAATTGGACTTGGCGTATTAAGTACCGGTCTGGCATTCATGATTTACTTTGGATTAATCAAAGAGATTGGCCAAGCGCGTGGTTCTTTGGTTACCTATCTAAATACCGCTTTTGCAGTTGTGCTAGGTGTAATTATTCTGGGTGAACCAATCACTATCGGAATGATTATTGGATTGCCTTTGGTATTGATTGGCTCTTACTTCGCGTCGAGAAAAGCAGTTACTCCATAAAACCTAAGCGCTCAAGCAACTTAGGATCTCTCTGCCACTCTTTACTTACCTTTATATGAAGGCCAAGGAAACACTTGCCGCCAACCAAACTTTCAATATCTTTGCGGGCAGTCATGCCGATCTCTTTTAAAGTTTCGCCTCTATGTCCAAGCAGAATTCCGCGCTGCGAATCGCGTTCGACGTGAATAGTTGCATGAATGTCGGTTAAATCTTTACCCTCGCGCTTACCCATTTCATCAATAGTCACAGTGATTGAATGTGGAAGCTCCTGGCGAACGCCTTTGATTGCTGCTTCGCGAATATGTTCGCAGATTAGTTTCTCTAGAGTTTGATCACTCTTTTGATCTTCTGGATAGAGCTTTGGACCTTCAGGCAGATGCTTTGAAAGAAGAGTTGAAAGCACATCAACTTGCAATGACTTAACTGCGGAGACCGGAATGATTTCGGTCCAATCAGTTAAGCCGCCAACTTCCATCAATCGCGCTGGAAGGCTCTCTTTGGCGACGGTATCAATTTTAGTTACCACTGCAATTTTCTTGGCACGAGAATTCTTTACGATATTAAGAATATGTTCATCTCCGGCACCAGTCTTTTCGTTAGCCGGGAAAGTCATAATGACAATATCAACGCTCTCAAGGGAATCCGTAACCACTTCGTTAAGGCGCTTACCAAGCAATGTACGTGGCTTATGCATACCTGGTGTATCAACTAAAACCGCTTGGAAATCTGGACCATTAACAATGCCGCGAATTGCATGTCTAGTGGTATTTGGATGATGCGAGGTAATTGCAACCTTTTGACCAACTAAAGCATTAATTAGGGTCGACTTACCGGTGTTTGGTCTACCAACAATGGCTACAAATCCCGATCTCATTGGCGCAATTATCGCATCAATTCAATGGCATCACTTACACCGGTGCAGATCATCGCTGAACCATCACCAATAATGCGATGACAGCCTTCGGATAACGGTGAATTAATCGGACCAGGAATTGCCATGACTTTTCGATTGAGCGCCGCTGCATCATGTGCCGTGCGCAGCGCACCTGATCTAAATGCAGCTTCAACCACCATAGTGCCATCTGCAATTGCGGCAATGATGCGATTGCGATTTAAGAATCTAAATGGCATCGCTGGTGTGCCCGGCATGTATTCGGATATCAATAAGCCGCTCTCCTCTATCGCTGCAAAGAGTCGCGCATTTCCTGCTGGGTATAAAACATTTAACCCTGAAGCTAATACTGCAATGGTTTCGCCCTCTGCAATTAGCGCGCCTTTATGCGCTGCAGTATCGATTCCGTATGCACCACCACTTACGACCACCCATTCCCGATCTACAAAGTTTGCCGCCATTTCAGATGCAACTCTGCTTCCATATTGAGTTGGATTTCGCGTACCCACAATCGCAATTGAGGGCTTTGTGAGTAACTCTTTATTGCCTTTGACCGTTAACGCAATCGGTGGTGCTGGTAATTCATCAAACTTCTCACTAGGCGTGATTAGCTCGATTTTATATTTAACCAACTCTTCTAAAACTGCTTCGCCATTACATTTTAAAATTGCGCTGCAATCTTCTTTATATTCACCCTCTTTACAAAGTTCGATAACTTTTATTGGGCCTTTTTCTAAGACTTCTTGCGCCCAGAAAGTGGTGCCGCCTTCTACTGCCCCAAATAGCTGTGCCCTTGCAACTAGCTCTCTACTCAATTCCTTCTCGCAATCTGTAACTTTCAGTTACCTCAACTAAAGTAGGACGCGCAATCGCTTTTAAATCAGCAATCGTCCAACTGGTACGAATAATTTTGTGCAAGCCCCTGGCAGTGATTCGCTCTTTATCTAATTCATCATGCAGAAAATTCATGGCTTGGCGATCTGGTTGATATTGCTGGCGCAGCGCTCTTGGCGGGATTTCTGAATTTAACCGCCACCTCTCATTCTTAAATCTATTAGCCGCTATCGCTCTGGCGGCAATAACACGATTTCTGATATCTAAACTGCTCTCATTGTTAGATTCCGCCAATTCGGTGCGACTGACATTTTCGACTGAAACACGTAGATCGATTCGATCAAGCAATGGGCCGGATAATTTATTTAAATATCTACGAACTTGCACCGAAGAGCAGGTACAGCCAAGACCTTTGCCAGCAAATTTGCCACAGGGACAAGGATTAGCAGCGAGGACCAGAATAAATTTCGCAGGAAAAGTTAGATTGCCATTTGCTCGTGAAATTGTGATTGATCCCGATTCAAGAGGTTGGCGCAAGCTATCTAGCACTCCATTTCCACATTCGGGAGCTTCATCAACAAATAGCACGCCGCGATGTGCAAGTGAACAGACGCCGGGCTTAATTACATGCGCACCTCCACCGACCATCGCGATGCGCGTAGTGCTGTGATGCGGTGAAATAAATGGCGCCGTTGTAGATAAAGGTCTGCGATCACTATTGGTAATCGAATGTATAGCGCTTACCTCTAGCGTCTCTTCTTTAGATAGCGGCGGCAAGATAGTTGGTAGCCGCTCTGCAATCATGGTCTTACCTACCCCAGGCGGCCCAATCATTAAAAAGTTATGGCCACCTGCCGCGGAAATTTCTGCTGCTCTGCGCGCTGCGCTCTGTCCTGCTACATCTGCAAAATCTAAATTCCTTTCAACATCTTCGATTTCCAAATCTAATTCAGATTGAGTGGCAATTTCGCCAGTTTGCAACCAATGAACTACATCTTTTAAATGCTCAAAGGCAAACGTTTCTAGCTCTGGAAGTAATTTGGCTTCCGCGATATTTGCTGCGGGTATCACTGCTCGTCTGATGCCATTTCGATATGCGCAGATCAAAGATGGCAATACACCGCGGGTATGGCGCAGAGATCCATCTAAAGACAACTCTCCGACAAAGAGAATCTCTTCAATTTCTTTGACCACCCCTTGTGCGCCAAGAAGTCCCATTGCGATTGGTAAATCAAAGCCGCTTCCGGATTTAGGTAACCACGCAGGAAGAAGTGCTGTCGTTACTTTGCGATTTGGCCAAGGCAGTAAAGAATTTACTAATGCCGCCCTTACTCGATCGCGTGATTCAGATAGCGCAGCATCTGGAAGTCCAAGGAGGGTAAATCCCGGAATACCATCGGCAATATCGACTTCGACGGTTACAACTTCGCCATTAATACCAGAGAGCGCAATTGCCTTTGTAGTTGCCAGAGTCATAGAACACCAGCGCGATAATCAATAGTCGGACGCAAGCTGCGACTTAAAGTCACTGCCGATACATCTACCTGATAATCAGCGCCAAAATGATTATTTGTAACAAGCCACGCTAAAGATAACTTCTGCAAGCGATGCGCTTTATCCCGGTCAATTGCTTCAAGTGGATGCCCAAATGCATAAGTGCTGCGAGTTTTGACCTCTACAAAATGCACTTTGCCAGCTGGGCTTTTAGCGATTAAATCTAGTTCGC